>JAEUJG010000564.1 GCA_016794765.1 Spirochaetaceae bacterium
GGGGGAGACCTTCAGGCCGGCCTACCTGGAGCTCGGCCGCGTCCTGGAGCGGCTCGACCCGCCGGCGACGAGCGCCTTCACGGCGACCGCGAGCCCGACGGTCTTCGAGGCCGTCGCGTCGCGGCTCTTCGGCGGCCGGGACTACCGCGTGATCGAGGGCGATCCCGACCGGCCGAACCTGTCCTACGCCGTCCTGCCGACCCTCTCGCGCCAGCACAGCCTGGAGAGGCTCGCCCGCGAACTCCCGAAGCCGCTCATCGTGTTTTGCTCCTCGCGCGAAGGGGCACAGATCATCGCGGAGATGCTACGTGCCCGCCTCGGGACGACCGAGGCGCGCTTCTACCACGCCGGCCTCGAAAAGGCGGAGAAGAAGGCCGTGGAAACCTGGTTTCTCGCGAGCGAGACGGGGATCCTGGCGGCGACCTGCGCCTATGGCATGGGCGTCGACAAGAAAAACATCCGCTCCATCGTGCACTACGAGACGCCCTCCGCGGTGGAGGCCTATCTCCAGGAGGCGGGACGGGCGGGTCGCGACGGCAAACCCGCGAGGGCCGTCCTCCTCGTCGGGACCGACGAGGAGACGCGGCACGGCGGGGAGTCCGATCCGGGCAGGCGGGCGCGGCGGGCGGCCTTCCTCGGCTACGCCGCGGCGCGGGAAGGCTGCCGGCGGGAGGCCCTGCTCGGACTCCTGGGCTCGCCGCTCCGGGGCGCCTGCTCCGGCTGCGACCGCTGTGAAGGCGCGGCGACCGACGACTTCGAGGGCGCCGGGGAGATCGCGGGCTTTGTCGGCGCCAATCCCCGCCGCTTCGAGGAGGGCCGGGCGCTGGCGCTGCTCCGCGGCGAGGCGGGGACGGAGCCTCCCTGCTGCGCGGGTTCGGGTCGCATGAAGGACTGGCGCCGCGAGGACCTGGCCGCCGCGCTCCGATGCATGGAGGAACAGGGCCGGCTGCGCCGACCGACCCGAGGCCCCTACCGGAAGCGCCTGGCGCCGCCGGCGCGGCCGGCGCGGCCGAAGCGCCGAAGCCTAGAGAGCCTCGCCTTCTTCCGTGGAGACCGCCTGGGGTCTTTGTTTCGCGGGCTTGGCCTTGGGCGCGCTTCGCCTGACGGGCATGGGCGGCCGGGGCTTCCGGTACACGAGACCCACGTAGCGGAGCAGGGTCCAGGCCAAAAGGACGAAGACGGCGGTCGCGATGACGCGCCAGTCCTGGAGGACGGTCAGGGAAAGCTTGACGTACTCGCCGAGGGGCATGGGGGTCAGGCTCCCGCGAGGGGGCCGCGGGGTCCGGCGGCGCCGTAGAGGCAATCGGCGAGGGCGAGCCGGGATTCCTCGGCGATGCCCGCGAAGCTGAGGCCGTAATAGGAGGCGCCGTCCCGCTCGAAGCGCCGCATGACGCGGGCCCTGCAGGAAAAGCTCCGCCCGGCGCAGGAAAGCAATACTTCGGCGGAGACGCCCGGCTTGAGCCGCGGAGCCCGTCCGGCGAAGGTGATGAGGGCTCCCGAGGGGCTCGCGTCGACGACGTTGCCCCTGCAGGGGAGGGTTTCTCTGCAGGCGGAGCCCGAGGCTCCGGGAGCGGCTCCGGCGCCCTTCCCCGCCTCGAAATAGGCGTAGGTCTTCAGGAACCAGGCAAGGCCGCGCGCGAACTCCCAGGCGAAATCGACGGCCCGCAGGTCGAAGGGCTTGCGCGAGGCGCCGTCGTTGCCGAGATACACGAAGCCCACGGCGTAGCGGTAGTACAGGATGGGACACCAGAGGCCGGCGGCGAGGCCGGCGCGGGAGCGCTCCGCGAGGCAGGCTTCCACCTGGGAATCGCCGACGAGGGCGGCGAAGCCCTCGAAGTCCTCCAAGGCCGAGCGGGTGACGATGCGTCCCTCGGGATAGGGATCCGCCAGGGGAAGGCCGCTCAGGGTCGAGGGCACGTAGAGGATGCGGCCGAGCCGGGCGACCAGGCTTTCCAGCGCGTCGGAAGGACCCCGCCCTTCCTTCCACATCACGACCCGGCTTTCGGAGGAATAGGCCGCAGCCTTCTCCCGGAAGGCGGCGACGAGATCCTGGAGGGTCTGGGCCTGGACCGAGGTCATGCCCTGGGGCGCTTCGACCTCGGTATATTCCCGGCATTCGGGGCATTCGAGCCTGAGACCGAGATCGGGGAGGAGGAGGTCGGCGCAGAAGCCCCGGGGGGCGGCGACGCGGGGCCAGCGCCGGGCCAGGCTCCGGTACATCGTGTCGGGCAGGGCGAGGTCGAGGCGGTCCCTGGCGGCCTTTTTGACGGGCGAGGAGAAGGCGACGCCCTGGCCGCGAAAGTCAAAATAGACGCTGACGGATTCCCAGGCCCGGAAGAGGTCCGGGCTGGAGGCGGGCGGGACGAAGCTGACGAAGTCCTTTCCCGCGCCGACAAGGCGGCAGTGGAGGGTCCGGCCTTCGGCCTGGAGCCTGGCGGTCGTGCCCTCCTCGACGGCGGCGCCGAGAATGAATTCCTTCTCTACCCTCTCGATTTTCGCGGCTGCCACGGCCACCTCCTCACGAGCGCGGAGTATACCATATGATTTTCGGCGCGATAGTGTCTCTTGATGAAGGAAGGCGACGGCTATAGAATGGCGACTAGAGGAACGGCCCCTGTATCGAAATGAAACGACCGGCGTCCACGGCGCGGCGTTTCGCGGGCCGCATCACGCCTTTCGCGAAGGAGCCGTCATGGCCGCGTACCGGAATCTCGACAAGACCGAAGCCTACAAGGCGCTCATGCAGCATAAAGAGCCCCCGCGGCTCGACGCCATCCTCGACGCCGCTCGCGTCCGGGCCTGCGAGGTGCCGATGGGCGGCGGACTCGCGTTCAACTGGGCCGCGAGCCCCGTCGACGCGCCCCGCCTCGAACTCCTGCGCCGCCTGGCCGCCGAGCAGGAGCTCGTCGCCAAATTCCGGCTCCTCGCCTCGGGCGAACTCATGAACACCGGCGAAAAGCGCCTGGTCCTCCACCACCTGGCGCGCGGCGCCCTGGTAGGCCCCGTCTTCCGCGACGGGAGGAATCTCGGCGCCTTCTACGAAGGCGAGCGCCGCAAGATCGCCGAATTCGCCAAGGCCGTCCATGACGGCGTCATCCGCGGCTCGAGCGGCAAGGTCTTCACGACCGTCGTCCAGGTGGGCATCGGCGGCTCCGATCTCGGCCCCCGCGCCCTCTACCTGGCCCTGGAGCGCTGGGCCAAGGCGGAGCGGCGCTTCAAGATGGCGGCGCGCTTTATTTCCAACGTCGATCCCGACGACGCGGACGCCGTCCTCTCCCAGATCGACCCGGCGGCGAGCCTCTTCATCCTCGTCTCCAAGAGCGGCACGACCCAGGAAACCTTGGCCAACGAGACCCTGGTCCGCAGCCGATTGGCCGCCCTGGGCCTCGACCCGGACAAGCACATAGCCGCGGTGACGAGCGAAACGAGCCCCCTCGCCAACAATCCCGCCTATGTCGCCTCCTTCTACATGGACGACTACATCGGCGGCCGCTACTCCTCCACGAGCGCCGTCGGCGGCGCTATCCTCTCCCTGGCCCTGGGGCCCGAGACCTTCGCCGAACTCCTCGCCGGCGCCCACGAGGAAGACCTCCTGGCCCTCGAGCCCGAGCTCGAGAAAAACCCGGCCCTCCTCGACGCCCTCATCGGCCTCTACGAGCGGAACGCCCTCGGCTGGCCGGCGACGGCCGTCCTCCCCTACGCCGAGCCCCTCTCGCGCTTCCCCGCCCACCTCCAACAGCTCGACATGGAGTCGAACGGCAAGCGCGTGAACCGCGACGGCGAGCCGGTCGCCTACGCGACCGGGCCCCTCGTCTTCGGCGAGCCGGGCACGAACGGCCAGCACTCCTTCTACCAGCTCCTCCACCAGGGCACGGACATCGTGCCCCTCCAGTTCATCGGCTTCCGGGAAAACCAGATCTCCGACGACGTGGAGACCGAGGATTCGACGAGCCGCGCCAAGCTCAACGCCAACCTCGCGGCCCAGATCGTCGCCTTCGCCGCGGGCAAGGGCGACGCCAACCGCAACAAGGACTTCCCCGGCGGCCGCGCCTCCACCCTGATCAGGGGCGAACGCCTGGACGCCCGCGCCCTCGGCGCCCTCCTGGCCCACTACGAAAACAAGGTCATGTTCCAGGGCTTCGCCTGGAATCTCAACAGCTTCGACCAGGAAGGCGTCCAGCTCGGCAAGGTCCTGGCGAAGAAGGTCCTGGCCGGCGTCGATTCCGCGTCCGCCGGCGTCGAGGGCGCCCTCGGCGCCTATGCCGAGCTCCTCGGCCTCGAGGCCTAAAACATGCCGAAGACGCGAACCATCGCCTTCTCAGGCGGCGGCACGGGCGGCCACATCTACCCGGGCCTGGCCGTCATCGAGGCGCTCCGCGGCCGCTGGGACGGCCGCATCGTCTGGATCGGCTCCAGCAAGGACTCCGACCGCCGCGCCGTCGAGGGCGCCGGGATCGAGTACTTCGCCATCCCTTCCGGCAAGCTCCGACGCTCCTTCTCCCTGGAGAACGCCGTGGACGGCTTCCGCGTCCTGGCGGGCTACCTCGCCGCGCGGCGCCTCCTCTCCGAGCTCGAGCCGGAGCTTCTCTTTTCCAAGGGCGGCTACGTCAGCGTGCCGCCCTGCGCCGCCGCGGCCTCCCTCGGCATTCCGGTCTTCACGCACGAGTCGGACCTGACGCCCGGGCTGGCGACGCGACTGAACGCGCGCCGCGCCGAGCGCATCCTCGTGAGCTACGAAAAAACCCGCGGACTCCTCCCCGAGGCGGCGCGCGGACGGGCGACCGTCGTGGGCAATCCCGTGCGCGCCGCGATCAGGCGGGGCGACCGGGAGCGCGGCCGCGCCCTTCTCGGCGCGCCCGAGGGCCTGCCCGTGGTCTTTTTCCTCGGCGGCAGCCAGGGGGCCCGCCAGGTCAACGAGCTCGTCGCCGCCGCCCTGCCCGCGCTGGCGAAAAGCGCCTTCGTCGTCCACCAGACCGGCGAGGCGCAGTCCGGCTCCGGCCTCGTCGGCTCCGCCGGCCACGAATGCGACGCGGCCTCCAAGGGCCGCTACAAGCCCTTCGCCTACCTCCGCGACGAGATGCCCGACGTCCTGGCGGCGGCGGACCTCGTCGTGGGCCGCTCCGGCGCCGGCACCCTCTGGGAGTGCGCCGCCCTCGGGAAGCCCATGCTCCTCGTGCCGCTCTGCGGCTCGGGAACGCGGGGCGACCAGGTGGACAACGCGCGCCTCTTCGTCGAGGCGGGCGCGGCCTCCATGCTCCTCGGGCCGGAGGCGACGCCGGCGGCCCTCGTCGCGGGCATCGAAGCCTTCCTCGGCGATCCCGGGCGCCTCGCGGCGGCCGGGGCCGCGGCCAAGACCCTTGCAGGTTCCGACGCGGCGCGCCTGGCCGCCGATCTCATCCTCGACCGTTTGGGAGTCGCCCGATGAACGCACTCGACTGGATCCTCCTCGCCGTCATCCTCCTCCTCGGCGTCCGCTGCCTCGTGCGCGGTTTTGTCCAGGAACTCCTCTCCGTCGCGGCCTACGCCATCGGCCTCGGCCTGGCCGTCCTCCTCTACCGGCAGGGAGGAGGCTTCCTGGCGGGCCGCTTCAAAGACCTGCCCCTGCCCGAAGTGATCGCCTTCGCGGCGATCTTCCTCATCGGCTTCCTCCTCGTCAGGCTCCTCGGCAAGCTCCTCAAGGACGGACTCGAGGCCGCGAACCTCGCGAGCGTCGACCGCGGCCTCGGCCTGGCGCTCGGCCTCGTCGAGGGACTCGTCGCCGTCTCCCTCATCCTCCTCCTCCTCAAGATCCAGCCCCTCTTCGACGTGTCGAGGCTCCTCGGGGACTCCTTCTTCGCGAAGGCCATCCTCCCCGTCATCGAGCCCGGCGTCGCCAAGGCCCTGGGGCCGGCGGCGCAGGGCCTGCCCGGCGGCAAGGGCAAGCCCTCGCTGCCCGAGGCGGTGCGGAAGCTCGCGCCCGCGGTCCCGGCCGCGCCGACGCCGGCGGCGCCGGCGAAGCCCTAGGGCGGTCATGTTCGAAAACCTCCTCTGCCAGGACGAAGCCGTCGGCCGCCTCCGGGCCGACATCGCCGCCGGAGAGCTCCCGCCCTCCCTCCTCTTTTCCGGGCCGCCCGCCTCCGGCAAGCTGACGGCGGCCCTGGAGCTGGCGCGGGTCCTCTCCTGCGAGCGGGGGCCGGGCGGCGCGGTCGGCGCCGACGGCGTCCTCGCGCCCTGGAACTGCCCCTGCCCTTCCTGTGCCCGCCATCGCGTCCTCGCGCACCCCGACCTCCTTCTCCTCGGCGCGCGGAGCTTCCCCGAGGAGATCCCGGCCGCGCTCGAGCTCCTGGAGCGGGCCCCCGGCAGGGCGAGCGCCTATTTTTTCACGCGCGCCGCGCGCAAGCTCGGGAAGCGCTTCGACGCGACCCTCTACGACGGCGAGGAGACGCGGCTCGCCAAGGCGATGCCCCTCCTCCGCGAGGTCGAGGAGCGGCTCGACGCCGTGGCCCCGGAGCGGGCGGAGGCCCAGGGCCTCGCGCCCGGCGCCCTGGAGGCGGCCAAGGCCGCCGCCGCGGCCGCGAGGAAGCTCGAGGGCCTCGTGCCGGGCGCGCCGCCCGTGTTCCAGGTGCGCGCCATCGAGACCTGGGCGCGCCTCGCGCCGAACGGCCGCAAGAAATGCGTCGTCGTGGAAAACGCCGACGGGATGAACGACGCCAGCCGGAACGCCCTCCTCAAGATCCTGGAGGAACCGCCCGCGAGCGTCGAGTTCGTGCTCGTGTCCCCGCGGCCCAAGGCCCTCATCGCCACCGTCCTTTCCCGGGTGAGGCCCTACGCCTTCAAGGCCCGCTCGCCCGCGGAAAACCAGGTCGTCGTCGAACGCATCTTCAAGGCGGCTCCCGCCGGA
>JAEUJG010000051.1 GCA_016794765.1 Spirochaetaceae bacterium
CGCTGACGCCGTCCACGGTCTCCTTGAGGCCCTTGGCGTCGACGCCGAAGGCCTTGGCGAGCTCCTCGAGGCTGTCGGCCTTCTTCACGGCGTAGCCCTGGGCCATGCGCGCGTCGAAGTCGCGGATCGGGGTCTTGCCGCCGTTCTTGTCGAGGATGCCCTGGTCGAAGACGATGAGGATCCTGCCGTCCTTGATCTTGTCGATCGCGACCTCGCGGGGATCCTCGTCGCCGTCGTCCTCGTTGACGAAGCGCTTGCCGTTCACGTCCACCCAGATCTCGCCCTTCCAGCGGTCCGCGAAACCGGAGGTGAGGTCGCCGAAGCCGAGGGCGTAGTTGTCCGCGGCCTTGGGCATGGCGCCGAAGTAGCCGACGACGTAGTCCATGTTGACGAGCTGGGCGCCGGCGGCGGCGGCCATTTCGATGCCCTCGCCGGTGGCCCAGGGCGGAGTGACGGTGCGGTACTCGGCGTAGCGGGGGGAATACTTCTTGATCATGTCGCGGTTGGAGCCGTAGCCGCCCGTCGCGAGGACGACGGCCTTGGCGCGGTAGACGCGCTCGCCCTGGGGACCGACGGCCTTGACGCCGACGACCTTGCCCTTCTCCTGGACGAGGCCGACGACCTTGGTGGAGACGAGGGCGGTGAGGCGCTCGCCGTACTTGGCCTTGGCCTGCTCGGTCATGACGCGGACGTACTCGTTCGCGCTGTTCTTGGCGGGGACCATCGTGCGCGCCACGCTGTAGGCGCTGTGCACGGGATCGATGACGGGACCGGTCGGGTTCGGATTGAGGCCGTTGGCGACGAACCACTCCCAGACGCCGGTCGCCTCCTCCACGAACTTGCGGAGCAGGGCCTGGTCGGCGCCGTTGTGGCCGATGCGGTTGATGTCGTCGATGTGGAGCTGGACGGAGTCGACGATGCCCTTGCTCTTCTGCATCGCGGTGCCCACCGCGCAGAAGGTGCCGGTCGAGGTCAGCGAGGTGCCGCCGAGCCGGTCGTTCTTCTCGATGAGGAGGACCTTGGAGCCACCCTCGAGGGCGCCGTAGACGGCGCCGTGGCCGGCGAGGCCGGAGCCGACGACGATGACGTCGGCGTCGTTGGCGATCTTGGAGCTGCCCGCGCCTCCGGCGCAGGAAGCGAGGAGCGCTATGGCGACAAGGAGTACGCCGAGAGAAAGCGAAAGTTTACGCATGTATATCCTCCACCGCTATGATTCGTCCATTTTTTATATTTTGTCAAGTGTACATTTACGGTGTTATTAAAATTACCCCTTGGTTTTCATTTTTAATGACGCTATTTTCCCCCTATGCACAAAGAACAAAGCCTCGGCGCAAGGCCGAGCGACGCGGCGCCCATCGGGGCCGCGAGCAGGGATCGGGAAACGAGCGCGGCGCGGTCCGGCGAGCTTCCGACCACCACCAGGCTCTGGAACCGGAATTTCGCGCTTCTCTGGCAGGGCCAGCTCGTGAGCTCCTTCGGCAAGCAGGCCTTCAGCCTGGCCGCCCTCCTGTGGCTCAAGGAGGCCACCGGCTCGGGCAGCGTAATGGGCCTCGTGATGATGGCGGCCACCCTGCCGCCCGTCCTCCTCGGCCCGGTGGCGGGCGTCCTCGTGGACCGCTGGGACCGGCGCAAGATCATCGCCTACACGGACCTCGCGGGCGGTCTCTTCGTGCTGGCCGCGGCCGTTCTCTTCTTCCTCCTGCCCGAGGCGACCGGACTCCTGATCGGCGCCGTCTTCGCGGTCACCCTGGCGACCGGCCTCCTCGACACCTTCTCCCAGCCCTCCATCGGGGCGAGCGTGCCGGACCTCGTGCCCAAGGAGCGGCTGGAGGCGGCGAACGGACTCAACATGGCGGGCATCCAGCTCGCCGTCTTCGGCTCGCAAGGCGCCTCCGGACTCCTCTTCAGCCTCCTCGGCGCGCCCCTCCTCATCCTGTGGAACGCGGCGACCTACCTCTACGCCGGCGTCTCGGAGCTCTTCATACGGATTCCGCGGCAGGCGGTCCGCGACGCGGAACGCGAGACCAAGCTCGCCGCCCTCCATCCCTTCCACCGCTTCAGGCTCGAGCTCGTCGAAGGCTTCAGCTACCTCCGCGGCCACCGAGGCCTCTGGACGGTCATCCTCGTCTTCGCCCTCCTCAATTTCTTCATCAGCCCCGTCCTCGTCGTCCTGCCCTTCTTCGCGACCGACTTCCTGGGCCTCGGTCCCGCCTGGTACGGCTACCTGATGGCGGCCTTCGGCCTCGGCTCCCTCCTCGGCTTCCTCGGCGCCGGCTTCTTCCCCACCAGGGGCAAGGCGCGCGAGCTCGTCGTGAACGGAGCCCTCCTCGTGCAGGCCCTCCTCATGTTCGTGAGCCTCTTCTGGAAGGCGCCCGCGGCGGAGCTCGCGGCCTTCCTCCTGATCGGGCTCTCCGGCGGCGTCCTCAACGTCAACGTCATCTCCCTCGTGCAGGCGGGTACGCCGCCGGAGTTCCGCGGCCGCATCCAGGCGCTCATGACCACGGTCTGCGCCGGCGCGATGCCCCTCGGCATGGCCCTCTCGGGCTTCCTCTTCGACCTCTCCGGCAAGAACGTGTCCCTCATGTTCGGCGCGAGCGCCGTCCTCACCCTCCTTACCACCCTCGGCGCCCTTGGGGTCAAGGACTACCGCGCCTTCCTGGCGACGGAGCCGCCCGCCGCCGCGGAAGCCGCCCCCGACGCGACGCTCGCCGGGGCGCCGACCGCGCCCTAAATCCGGCGAAACGCCTCGCGGCGCACTATACTTGTCTTCCGTGGCCGTACCGCATCGCGGGCGGCCCGGAGGTCGCCTACGA
>JAEUJG010000068.1 GCA_016794765.1 Spirochaetaceae bacterium
GTCCTTGAAGAGGAAGTTGTTGACGCCGCCGGTCGAGTGGAAGGTGCGGTAGAGGAAGCGGTCCGGCTCGCCGGAACCGCCGCGGAGCTCGACCATCGTGTCGAAGTCGCGCTTCACCCACTTGTCGATGTAGACGCCCCACTCGACGACCTCGAGCTCGGCGGTGACGCCGATCTTCTTGAGCTCGTCCTGGACGACCTGAGCGACGGCGAGGCCGCCCTCGTAGGTGGAGGCGCAGGTGATCTTGAAGGTGAAGCCGGCCGGATAGCCGGCCTCGGCGAGGAGCTTCTTGGCGGCGGCGAGGTCGGGCTTGGCGAAGGGCAACTTGGCGACCGGCGTCGCCCACTGGGTCGCGGCGACGGGGATGGGGCCCGTGGGCTTGCCCATGCCGAACTCGGCGATCGCGAGGATCTCGCTCCGGTCCAGGACCTGGGCGAAGGCCGCGCGGACGCGGACGTCGTCGAAGGGCTTGCGGGTCGTGTTGAAGCTGAAAATACGGACGTTGAGGCCGGGCTTGGACATCACGACGACCTTGGAGTCCTTGGAGGCCTGGCGGATCGTGGCGCCGTCGTTGATCGTCGCCATGTCGAGGTCGCCGGACTTGACGCCGGCGAGGAGGGAGGCCTGCTCGGGGATGACGCGGAAGATCACCTTGTCGAGGGCGGGGGCGCCCTTCTCGAAGTAGTCGGGATTCTTCACGAGGGTCATCGAGTTGTCGGCGATCCATTCCTTGAGCATGAAGGGTCCGGTGCCCGCCTCGACCTTCTGGAGGTTGCCGTTGGCCTCGACGACCTCCTTCGGGACGATGGAGAGGTTGTTGGAAGCCAGGCCGTCGAGGAGGGAGGCCAGGGGCGCGGACAGGGTGAGCTTCACCGTGTAGCGGTCCACGACGTCGATCGTCTTCACGAGGGAGACGTAGGACCTGCCGGGGCTCGCGGTCTTCGGGTCGAGGACGCGGTTCAGGGAGTACTGGACGTCCTCGGCGGTCAGCTCGCGGCCGTTGTGGAACTTGACGCCCTTCCGGAGGTGGAAGACATAGGTGAGGTTGTCCGGGATGTCCCAGGACTGGGCGAGGTCGGGCACGACGACGAAGTTGTCGTCGAGGCGCACGAGGCGGTTGTAGAGCAGGTCGATGCGGCGCATCGAGGAGAAGGCAGTCACGACGTGGGGATCGAGGCCGACGGCCTCCTGGTCCACGCCGATGGTGAGGACCTTCTCCGCCGGGGCGGCGAAGGCGCCCGCGCCGGAGAGGGCGAGCAGGGTTAAGGCGAGCAGCAGGATCGATAGTCTCTTCATCGAAAGCCTCCTAGTCTTCAAGTCTATTGCCGAATAGCGGGATCACAGCGTGATGGTGCCGAGGACGACGGGCCTGCGGGCCCCCGTGACGGCGGGAAGGTTGGAGGGTCTTCCCATGAGGGACTCGTGTCCCATGAGGGCGAAGGCCATCGCCTCGCGGGCCTGGTCGGGCACGCCGAGTTCGCCCGTCGTCTGGACGGCGATGCCGGCGGGCAGGCGCTCCGCGATCATCCGGAGGAGGGTCGCGTTGAGCGCGCCGCCCCCCGCGACGAGGACGCGCGCGATGGGGGTCCCGGGGAGGATGAAGTCGCGATAGGCGGCGGCGATGGACTCCGCGGTAAAGGCGGTCGCCGTCGCGACGCGGTCCTCGAAGCCGAGCCCCAGGGCTCCGCAGTCCTTGAGGAAGGCGGCGGTGAAGTCGGCGCCGTAGACCTCGCGGCCCGTGCTCTTGGGCGGTTTCCGGGAAAAGTAGGGATCGTTCATGAGGCGGGCGACGAGCTCCCCGGCGACGCGGCCCTTGGCCGCGATGGAGCCCTCCGGGTCGTAGCGCAGTTTCCCGTCCGTACCGGCGGCGACGACGGCGTCGATCACCATGTTGCCGGGGCCCGTGTCGAAGGCGAGGAGGTCGGACAGCTTCGCGGCCGCCGGGACGACCGTCGCGTTGCCGATGCCGCCGATGTTCTGGACGATGCGCCCCTCGGTCCTGGAGCCGAAGAGGATGGCGTCGATGTAGGGGGCGAGGGGCGCGCCCTCCCCCCCCGCGGCCATGTCGCGCGAGCGGAGGTCGGCTATCACGGGTATGCCCGTGCGCTCGCGCAGGACCGGGCTCGAACCGAGCTGGAGCGTCCCCTTCACGGGCAGGCGCCCCGAAGGGCCGGGGAAATCGGCGGGAACGGGCGCGTGCCACACGGTCTGGCCGTGCATCGAGATGGCGTCCACGCCCGCCGCCTCCAGCCCCGCCTTTTCAAGGAGGAGGCGGACGGTCTCGGCGTACCACTCGGAGAGGCCGAAGTGCACCAAGGTGAGCTCGTCGATGCGGGCGGTTTCGGGCGAGCAGAGCGCGTTGACGCGGGCGCGGAGCTCGTCCGAATACGGAAGGTAGACGTGCTCAAGGAGCCGCACCGAATCGACCGCCCCGTCTTGGGCCGTGCGGATGTGGACCAGGGTCGCGTCGACGCCGTCGAGCGAGGTGCCCGACATGAGCCCGATGACGAGGTGCTCCTCCCGTGCGGCATAGGCCTGCCTGAACCCGACCTCGCCCGATGCTGGTGCCATGTTCCGTACCTTCCTTGGGACCCTGCGCGAAATCGGCACCGGTCCGAGGCCAATTATATGGCCCATTATTTCAGTCCGCAATGTCTATTTAAAAGATTTTTTCGCCACAATGCCCCGACAAGCGGCCCGACCATGACTCCACGATTGAAAAAAGCTTTCTTTACAAGCGAAGGAACGGGTGCTAAGGTGTAACGGCATTTCAAGACGGCAAGGAATACACGCAATGGATGAGGAACGAAGCATCGAGAGCGCGCTCGCGGCGATAGACGCACGGCTAAGCAAGCTCTCGGATTCCGAGCGCAAGGTCGCCGAATACGTCGTCCGGGAGCCGAAGAAGACCCTCCACTTCAACGTCAGCGAACTCGCGAGGCAATCGGGCTCGAGCCAGGCGGCGGTGGTGCGGTTCTGCAAACGCATCGGCCTCGGCTCCTTCAACAACTTCAAGCTTAGGCTCGCCAAGGACGTCTTCAGGGACGACGACGAGCGCTTCATCCCCGACCTCGACCTCGAATCGGAGGCCACCCCCGAAAACGTCATCCAGGACGTGATCCAGCGCTCCCAGCGGGGCCTCCACCACCTGGGCTCGATCCTCGCGCCTTCGACGGTGGAGGCGGCGGCGGACGCCATCCTGGGCGCCTCGATGACCGCGCTCTTCGGCGTCGGCGCCTCGGGCGTGGTCGCCTACGACTTCTTCCAGAAACTCATCCGCCTGGGCCTGCCCTCCACCTACACCCTCGACACCGACCTCCAGGTGACGACCGCCTCGGGCCTCAAGCCCACGGACACCGCCTTCATCGTGTCCTATTCGGGAGAGAACGCCGCGATGTGCGAAGCCGCCCGCCAGGCCCGCGCCCGCGGCGCGAAGGTGATCTCCCTGACGATGGACGGCCCGAACACCGTCCGCTCCCTAGCCTCGATCGACCTCGTCGTCCCGGCTTCGGAAAGGATCTACCGCCAAGGCGCCGCTACCTCGCGCCTCAACCAGCTCACGGTCATCGACATCCTCTATTCGATCATCGTCTCCAGGAACCTCGACTCCTCCATCGCCGCCATCGAGCGGACGATGCACGCGACGCACCGGAAAAAGGGCCAATAGCGGAGCGGCCCGCGCGGGGGCCGCCGTGAAGGTGCAGCCTGCGATCCGTCCGCCCAAGCCCCCGCCTTGCCGATCCGCGTCCCGCGCTCTAGGATTGGGGTATGCGAAAACCGGGACTCTGGCGGGAGACCGCCAAGCGCAAACTGGCGGATTATCGGATCTTCGACGTTTCGGAAAGCGAACGCGAGAGCGAGGCGGGCAAGCGGGGCACCTTCTACCTCGTCAACTCCCTCGATTGGGCGGGCGTCATCCCGGTGGTCGACACGCCGATGGGCCGCCAGCTCCTCATGATCCGCCAGTACCGCCACGGCACGGGCCGCCTCTGCCTCGAGTTTCCGGGCGGCGTCATCGAACGGGGCGAAGATCCCCTCCTTGCGGTGGGCCGCGAGCTCGTGGAGGAAACCGGCTACGCGCCCGAAATGCTCCTCCCGATCGGCGACCTTTCACCGAACCCCGCCTTCATGACCAACGCCTTCCACGCCTTCGTCGCGGAGGGCTGCCACTGCATCCGTGAACAGTGCCTGGACGAACAGGAGGAGATCGAAGTCCTCCTCGTCCCCGAGCGCGACGCCATCGACCTCGTGGGCGCCGAGGACTACGGCCACGCCCTGATGACGGCGGCCCTCTTCCTCTACATGCGCTACCGGGGGTTCAGCCTGTAATCCGGAATGGCGCGGCCGGCCGCCCCGCGGGCGGTCTCTCGGACGGTCCTTCGGGCAAGCCCCACGGGCGCGATTGCTACGGCGGCCCGGGCGAGGTATTATTAGGGCGTGGAACAACGCGGATTCGCTTGGTTGTCGCTCGGCATCGCCGCCGGAGCGCTTGCCCTCCTCGGGGGCTGCGACGTCGTGGACCCTTTCGCGGGCTACCGGGATTCGGGCGTCAACTTCATCGCGGGGCAACCGCTGGCAGCGCCGCCCCTCGCGACCGACGCCACGAATCTCGGCGGCTCGGGCTTCTGGGACTTCGCGTGGCGCGATCCCGCGGTCACGACCTACGACTACATGACGCTCGCTTCGAGCGCGGAGCTCGGCCCGACCGGCGCGCTCGACGCGTGGGAGCTCACGCTCGCCAATCTCGCGCTGAATGGGGATTTTGAAAGTTTCGGCGTAGGAGCTACGCCCGCGCCCTGGAGCTACGGAGGAGGCGCCGGCCTTTACTCGGCGACGGTGCAGACGGCGGGCGCAATCCACAACAAGTCCTTGGAATTGAACATAGATACGAACACTTGGGCCGGATTCGCCATCGATGAGCTGATGTTGGACTACGGCCAGCCGGGCTCGAAATTCTACCGCTACAACTTCAACGCAAAGGGACCGGCCAACGTGAAATACGGCTTGTCGCCGGACACGAACCTTGGGCCGCTCCTGAATCTTCCCGGCGACATGTTCTTGGCGACATCGTGGGGGCCCATCAGCGGCGCAACCTATCGACTCGCCTTCGGCAACGCGGCATCAAGCGTAAACAGCTTTTTCATCGACGACCTCAGGGCCATCCGCTCCGATCTTGAGACGAGCAACTACTCCCTTCGGCTTCGCTTGCGGAAAAGCGACGCTTCGCCCGCCCTTTCCGCGGGCTTCTACGGCTTCACCCTCTACGTCAAAAAACCTTCGACCGCCAAATATTCGACGGAAGCCCGCACGAACGAAGCCCTCGCCGCGCAATACATCACGATCTTCGTACGCCAGCTCAGCGCCCAGGGCACGGTCCTGGCGACGCCCATCAAAATGACCTTTCCCGTCACCGCGACCTGGCAGCAGGTCACCGCGAGCGGCGTCAATTTCGACATCTTTCACGCCGACCCAAGCGCGGCCGTCATGGAGATCCGCATCGCTCCCTTCGATTACATCCACAACGCGCCGGACCCGGGTTCCGTCATCATCGCCCGCCCCGAACTCCACTTTTACCTGAACGGCTACTGACAAGACAAGACACTACGCAAAAAAAGGAGGCCGCCCTCGCGCGATGCGGGGGCGGCCTCGATGAATTCCGGCGGCCAGGGACCGGAAGCCGGGGATCCGCTATTTGGCTATCAGCACCTTGCGGATCTCGTCGATGCCCGAAGCCACGGTGCGGACGAAGTAGATGCCGCGCGCGACGGCGTCGCCTGAATTGTTCCGGCCATCCCAAGTGAAGGTAAAGGTTCCGGCCGCAAGGCGGTCGCGGTAAAGCACCTTCACGAGGTCGCCGTCCAGCGTGAAGATCTGGATCGTCACGACTCCCGCTTCCGCGAGCTTGACCTGGAGGGCCATGCGCTCGCCCAGGTTCGGGTTGATGACGTTGTTGAGGATCGTCACGCTGCCGCGCTGCTGGCGGATGTCCTGGACCGAGAAGCGATAGAGGTCGAAACTGCGTGGATCGGCGGGATCGGCGGCGCGCCCCAAGATGAGGTTGCCGTATTTGAACATGAAGCCGATTTCCTTGCCGCTCGTGATCTCGGGATCGGCGGCGGGAAAGAGGAAGTTGCGAGCCGTGCTCGGCGCCAAGCCGGAAAAGATGGGCGACAGGGTCCGCGCCGCCTCGTTGGCCTTGTCGACAAGACCGGACATGAGGCTCGGTGTCCAGAAGGAAAGCGCCGAACTTCTTCCCGTGACGTCGAGGACCGGAAGGACCGACGCGGCCGGGTCGACGTCGTAATAAAGCTGGAGCGGCAGGCCCGTCGGCGCGGGAGCCCCGGTCAGGTCGAGCCCCGAGAAGAGCGTTATGTCGCGGTCGTACAGCTTGCCGGTGCCGTCAAAGACGCGAAGCGCGCCGAGCCCCGTGGCTGGAATGGAGCTTGCGGGATCGGCCGCCGGATCGCCCTCGTGGATGCCGTCGGTCGCGGCGAGCACGTTGACGACGCCGAGGGCAATGTCGGCGGGTTGGTGGAGGACCAAGGGATCGGCGGGATTCGAGGCCCGGTCCAGGACCAGGTTGGAGAGGGTAAGGTTGCCCGACAACATGAACTGGGTCGTCAGGGGCTGGTTCAGGTCGATGAAAGCCTCGAGGAGGGGGGAATAGATACCGAAAGGTACCGTCTTCACGACCCGGATGGCCGTCGCCGAGAATCCGCCGGTGAACACCAGGTCCACGGGATCGATGCCGCTGCCGTCCAAATGGAGCACGGGTTCGGTAAACTGGAGATAGAGAGTGCTCGCCCCTTCGACGGCGCTCGTGAAACGGACTTTGGGGGGAAGCTTTTCGATGCAGAGCTTGTCATCGGAAGCGTAATCGTTCACGAGGTTGCCCGCGAGATCGGTGAGGAGTCCCTTGGACTGCGTATAGCTGAAGCGCATCTGGCTCTGGGCGTTCCAGGCTGGAAGTTCTTCGATGGGCTTCATCAAGATCGAAAGGAACCGGTCATCCTTGACGTTGACGCTCGGGGGAAGGCCGACTTTCTGGCGAAGATAGGAAGATATGATTTCCGTGCTGAAATCGGAACCGGCATAGCGATAGTCCCCGACGGTCTGCGTATCGGAACGGAAAAGGAAGGCGGGGTCGGCGATGTCGACCTGGACGGCGCTGTTCGTGGGATAGGTGAGCGAGCTGTCCCGCATCGACTCCAGGTAGTCCATCTCGATGCGATCGATGTTGAAGACCGAGGCGAGGGGAACAACGTCGTAGAGCGGAGCGAGCGGATTGGCGATCGCGGGTTTGGTCGTGTCCCAGCCGGCGCCGGTCAGGGCGACGGTCGAGGCCGCATAACCGGTGCCGTAATTCGCGGCGGGAGTCGTGCCCGTGATCGGGCGCGCCACCGTGTCGCTGGTCGGCTCGAGCCGGTTGCCGGCGGCATCGATGATGTATTGGTTGTCCAGCGAAGCGAGCGTACCCCCGGGTGCGGTCGCCGCGGAGAGATGGCCCGGCCAGAACAACACGGGATTCGTGCCGAAGGACCAACCCGCGATGGAAATGAAGAGGCCGTGGGTACCGTAGGCGTTGGGAGCGGCCCTATAGAGGCCGTTGACCTGCTGGGCGACCAGAGTGTCGTCATCGGGCGCCGGGCTGTCGTTCCGGACACCGAGGGTCAGGGCGCCCGCGGTCGAGGAGAGATAGCCGGTCACGGTGAGACCGGCGGCGCCGGTGACGTAACCGCCGTATTCCGCGGCCACGCCGAAGCTTCCCTGGCTGTTCACGTTGGCGGCGGTGGCGGCGGCTATCGTAAAGCCGGCGGTACTGCCGAGATCCACGGGCTC
>JAEUJG010000100.1 GCA_016794765.1 Spirochaetaceae bacterium
TTCGCCATCGCCCCGGAAGAGGAAGCCTCCTTCGCGGCCGAGGCGGGAGAGACGACGGGACAGTACCTCCTCGCCGCCACCGCGACGGGCGTCCTGCCGATGGCCTACGCCGGGAAGCCGGTCCCGAGCCGCGAAGGCTCCGCGATCCTGCCGCCGCTGCCCGCGAAAGCCGCTCCCTCGCGCATCCTCGTCGTGGGCTCCGCCGATTTCGCGAACGATCTCATGACGATGACCGATTCCCTCTTCAACGCGGCCTTCATCGCCAACGCGGTCGAGTGGCTCGGCTCCGGCAACGAGCTGGCCGCCTTGAAGGCGCGCGGCGGGCGGGACCTCCGCCTCGTCAAGATCGAGGATCCAGAGGCGCGTAGCGTCGCGATCCTTTTCGCCTATGCCGTCAACCTCGTCCTCGTGCCCGGCGGCCTCGTCCTCTACGGGCTGCTTCGCGCCCGGAAACGGCGCGCCGCGGCCAAGACGCAGGAACCGGCCGCGGCTTCGGCGCAAACCCGGATACCCTCCCCGGGAGCGGAAGGAGAATCGCGATGATCCGCTATGAAACGAAGGTGAAGATCCTCTCGGCCTCCCTTGCGGGCCTCGTCCTCCTCCTCGTCCTCGGCGCCGTTTTCTCGCCCGAGCGCCGCCTGGCCCGCGGCGAGTCGGGGCGCCTTCTTTCCGGAGAGGCCAAGGCAGCCGCCCGGATCGAATTTACCGGTCCCGCAGGGAGCCTCAACCTGGAAAAGGATGACAAGGGAGCTTGGAAGCTCCATGAGGCCGACGGCGAGCTGCCGGCGGCCAGCGCCCGCATCGAGGGTTTTCTCGGCCAGCTCGCCGCCGTCGCCCGCCTCTCGCCCCTCGCAGAGGGCAAGGCCGCTTGGGAAAGCCTCGGCCTGGAGGAGGGAAAGGGCACGAGAGTCCGGGTGAGGGACAGTGCCGGAAAGACGGTCGCCGATTTCGTCGCCGGAAGCTACGGCGCGACGGGGAAGGTTCTCGCCGTTCGGCTCGGCGAGGCGGAGAAGGTCTACGCCGCGGACGGCGCCATCGGCTCCTATGTCGGCGCGGGCAGGGCTTCCTGGCTGGAGCTTCGCGTGCTCGAGGCTGCACTGTCCCCCGAAGACGTCCAAGGTCTCGCAATGCGGGCCAAGCTCTTCCTGGACGGCGCCGGCAGGCCGGGCAAGGTCTTTGACTGGCGCGCCGGCCGCGATCAGGGCGGCTGGACCGCCGGCGCGCAAGCGCTGGATTCCCTTGCCGTGGAGACCCTGATCCGCGGAATCCTGAACCTCGAGGGAGAGGATGCCCATGCCGCCATTCCCGCCGAGGCCTTCGGGCCAGTCGCGCTCCGCGTCGAAATCGCTCTCGGCACGGGCCAAACCCTCGTCTACGAGGTCGGAGCCCCGGCGGCCGAGGGCAGGTATTTCCTCCGCCGAGCCGGTGGAGGCCCCGTTTTCGAGGTTTCGGCCTACGCCCTCCGCAACCTGGCAAAATCCTTGCCTGAACTCGCGGCGAAAAAATAGCTTGATCCTTGCGGGACAGCAGGACCGAAAAAAACCGCCGCGGCTTGAAACCGCGGCGGTTTTTTAGAAGATGGGCACCTTCAAGGGCGCCCCGCGCGTCACTCTCCGCGCCCGGACCGCGGCAGCCCGCGACCGGCACCCAGCGGCCCGCGCCTTGCGCCCCGCGCCCAGCCCTGCGCCTCAAGACGCTCGCCGGATCCGGCGACGACAGTGGGTTTTCAGTCCTGGAAGGCGAGCCAGTTTTCCGTCGCCTTGCCGAGATCGGCATAGGCCCCGCGGTTCTCCTCGGGCAGGAGCTTGGCGAGCTGATACATGATCTCGTCGGCGATTTCCTGGCGCGCCTCCTTCGTCACCTTGCGGTCGCGGAGATCGATCTTGAACACGCGGCCGACGCGGACCTTGAAGGGCGTTCGGCGGAAACGCTTCAGGTTTTCGCCCAGGCTGCCTTCCATCGTGTGGGCGACCGGCTGGAGGAGTGCGCCGGAGTGAAGCGCCAGGATGGCGATGCCCGGCTGCGCGCGGATGAGCTTGCCGGTCTTGTTGCGGGTGCCTTCGGGCGCGATGCCGAGAATGTAGCCCCGCTTCAGGGCGTCGATGGAAACGCGCATGGCTTCCATGTCCGCCTCGCCGCGGTGGACCGGGATCAGCTCCCAGAGGGTGAAGATCCAGCGCATGAACCAATTGTCCCAGAACTCCGCCTTGGCGATGCCCGTCACGTGTTTGCGGGGCTTCAAGTGGGTATAAAGGATGGGCGCCTCGGCGAGGCCGGTGTGGTTCGTATAGGCGATGAGGGGACCCTCCCTCGGCACCTTGGCCATTTCGGCCGCGTCGATCCGATAGACGCTGCGCATGCCGATTTTGCAGGCGGCGACGGTGAATCCTTGCATGAATCCCATATGATCCTCGCGGGAAGGAGAGTACGACGCGGCAAGAACGAGGGCGCGTCGGGACGGTTCGGGCCTTCAACAGCCTTTCGAGGCGAGATAGAGGCGGTATTTGTCGGGATCGGGCCGGAAGGCGACGATGTGCGAATCGCGGTCCTCCCGGGCCTTCTTGAGCGCCGCCTCGGCCTCCTGGGTCACGCGCGCCGCGTCGACGAGCCGGCCGGCGCGGGAGGACAGCCCGATGAAGGCGGGGGGAGCGGCGAGCGGCTCGCTTCCCTCCTTGAAGAGCCCGGCGAGCTTCTTGAGAAACTCCTCGGCCATCCGGAGCCCGTGGTCGGCGTCGATGTTCGGCAGGACGATGGCGAAGCCTTCGGGGCCGCGCTCGAAGGAGAGATCCTTGAAGCTGAAGAAATCGGCTATCGCCTTGGCCACAAGTCCGTACTCGGCGCTCCCTGGTGAAAGGCCCTCGTAGGCGAAGACGAGGAGGGACAGGTCCTGCTCAAAGGAAGCGGAGCGGGCGAGTTCGGCGTCGAGGCGGTCGTTCAGGTAGGATTCCCAACCGAGGCCTGATATGGGCGAATAGAGGCCGGCGGGAGCGGTTGACGGAGCCGTCGCGGCCGGGCCGGGGGAAGAGGATCGCGGCGCGACCTCG
>JAEUJG010000123.1 GCA_016794765.1 Spirochaetaceae bacterium
GCAAGTCTATTAGAATCTAGTAGAATAGAGCATGAGGAATCTACTAGAATCTAATAGAAAACACGGCTTGACAGTCTATTAGATCAGGGGTACAACATACACAAGGGGTACATAGTGCCCCTAGAGTAAAAGGAGGCGGGCATGGGAAACGTCGATGCGACGATGGATCGAATCCGCGCGTTGGACTATCTGCATAAAACCAACGGCACGATTCGGGAAGCCAAGAGCATGGTTAACTCCATCATCAAGCTCGGTGGGGCGGGGGATATTGAGATTTCCGCCTCCGGGTCCAGTATGGAGAGGCAATCGGTCAAGATCGATGCCGCCGCGATTGCCAACGCGAAGAGCATTTTGCGCGGGCTTCGGGCTCTCGAAAAGGAAGGCCGCAAGTGATCCTCACAATCGCATCCCTCAAAGGCGGGGTCGGCAAGACGACTTTGACCGCCTATCTCGCGCAAGCGCTCCGGGAAAAAGGAAAGCGCGTCCTCGTCATCGACGCGGACCACAACGGGAGCCTCACCTTTTTCTACCTTCCGACGGCAAGCGAGGGCGACCTTGAAGCGGCGAACGTCAAGCACGCGCTCCTCCGCAAGCGGGCCTTCGCGCCCGTTGACCAGGGCGGGTGCATCTGGCCGACCGAGAAAGGCGACTTCGTCCCGGCGACCATTTCCCTTGCTTCGGTGGGCCTTGAGATTTTCCAAGCTGCCGACCATGGCGCGGTGCTCGGGTTCCGGCAAGCGCTCAGGCGGCTCGACTATGACGCGATCCTCCTCGACGTGCACAATGCGCTGGTCTACGAGATGACGGCCTCGCTTTATGCCGCGGATCTCGTCCTGGTTCCCGTGACGGCGATGCCGTGGACGGTGCGCGGGTATCTCGACATCGAGCGCGAGGTCCAGAAGGTGCACGACTCGATAGGCGTGGGCCCTCGCATCCTCGCCGTCCCCTCCATGGTCTCCGACATCGAAGCCGGTGCCTTGCGTGAGCTCGACATCTGGCAGTCCACGAAGGCGGCCATCCGGCGGGACAAGGCGATCCGGGACGCGGCGAGTGCGGGCAGGGCTTTGCGGGAAGACACGATAGCGGCGCGGGCGTTCGCGGAGCTGGCGGGTGAGGTGGTGGGATGATGGCCAGGGTGCGCGAGTTGTTGCGGGACATCTTGCAGATTTCCGAGCTGAAAAGCACGAGCCCCGCGTCGATGCTGGCCATCGGCGACATGGCGAGCGAAGCGCTGGCGCTCCTTGCCGGGGGGAAAGACGAGGCGGACAAGCGCCCCTCTGTCGCCGAGATAGAGGCCGTGCGCGACGGCATCACACAAGAGAGGGTCCAGGGCTCGGACTGGTGGGGCGGCTACAAGCAGGCGCTTTGCGATGTCCTGCGCGGCAAACTCGAATGCACGAAGCCCGCCGAGGAGCGGACGTGCGCGACGTGCGCCTTGTCCCGCGAGGACTATTGCGAGTCCGAGGTCGGTTGCTGGGGCGAAGACGTGCCGGGATGGAAGCCGAAGGAGCCCCGCGAATGACCCCCACCGACCGCCTCAAGGCTGGCATCTCCGCCGCCTACAAGAGCAAAGCCCCGGCCACCGCGACCTCGCCCGCGGTGGAAGCCAAGATCGCCGAAGGGCTTGAGCTTTCGGACGTGCTGTACAAGCCGCTGGCCTGGTTCCGCTACCACGAGGAAAACCGCTACTTCCGCGAGGTCAAGACCGAGGCCAACTACGAAGACCTCCGCGCCCTGATCGACAAGACCAAGGCGATTGAGCCCCTGCTTGTGATGGCCGACGGGCCCCTCGCGCCGTTCGGCACGATCTTGCGCGGCGAGTCACGCC
Organism: Spirochaetaceae bacterium; assembly: GCA_016794765.1. Classification (GTDB taxonomy): domain Bacteria; phylum Spirochaetota; class Spirochaetia; order Treponematales; family Rectinemataceae; genus JAEUJG01. Next base: position 1,829 of record JAEUJG010000123.1, read on the forward strand.
ATATCGTCGCCGGGCGGCTCGGGATTGAGCGCCTGCCTTGCCGTCTTGTAATGTCGCCGCTCACCCTTGAGGAGCAACAGGCGATCATCTGGGGCGACAACATTGGCCGCTTCGCTGTGCCGGAAGACGTGCGGACGTGGATGATGGCGCGGATGTTCCCTGGCTATTTCAGGGGGGACACCGTGTCCCCCTCCCAGCCGACAAGGGCAGAGATTGCCGCAAAGATGGGCGTTTCTGATCGGCAAGTCAAGCGCGAGGCCGCGATCATGCGCAAGGCGTCCGCGCTGGCCGAGTCGGAAGGCCGGGAAGCTACCGTCGAGGATGTGAAGGCCGCCCGCGAAGCCAAGAACGCCGCCCGCCGTGAAAAGGCCAAGGTGGACGAAAATCACGACCCCGCCGCGCCCGGAAGCCGCCATCAAGCCACGACAGGCTCCGTGACCGGCGAAGGCTCAAAGCCTTGGACGACTGGCGCCGCCCCGGAGGCCCCTGCTATAGTGCTAGTGCGCCTGACCCTCGAGATCATCCGAAAGCAAGCGGCCGAGGCCCGGCCGACGGGCGAGAGCTTTGCGGCAGGCATGGAAGCCGCCGCGGCCATGATCGAGGAGGCGCTAAGGTGAGCACCGTGGAAAAGGTCTATAGCGACAAGATCATCAAGCGCGGCCCCGGATCGGTGGCGGTGAAGATCCCGATGGCGCTTCGGGAGCGATTCGGGCTCAAGGAGGGCGACCCCATTGATTACTACATCGAAGGGGAAAGCCTGATCTTGAAGTTTCCGAAGGCCGGAGCGGCCGAGCCGGAGACGTTTTAGGCGCGTAGACAAAAGACTACAAGCGCATAACGCGAAACCGCGCTACAATGGAGCCAAGGTAAAACCCCAAGGAGGGGAAATCATGAAGAAAATGCTAGGCCTTCTCGCCGTGGTCTTCGCGCTTGCCGGTTGCCCGAATCCCGACACGCCCGGCGTCGCCCGTCCGCTCGCGGGCCTTTCGTCCTCGGCTTCGTCCTACTACGTCGAGGGCTCGGCTTCCGCGAGGAGCATGGCGCGGGCTGGCGAGGCGGCTCCCTCCGGCGCGCTCATGCAGATCAAGACCGACGGCACGACGGGCGCGGTCACGTTCTACGACGAGGCTGGAGCGCCGGCCGCGGTGACGACGCGCAACGCGCGGACGCTTTCGGATGGCCGCCTTGTCCTCGCCATCACCTATGCCGGGGCTGACTCGTGCGTGATCGCAACGCCTTCGACGGGAG
>JAEUJG010000166.1 GCA_016794765.1 Spirochaetaceae bacterium
TCCCAGGGCGAGGAAGCCCGGCTTCTCGACGCCGCGGAGGCCGAGGTCGCGCACCGAGCGGATGGAGCGGCTTCCCTTCGGCACGGAAGTCCACTCCCCGGTGCCGGGCGCCGGGGCCAGGCCCGCCGCCGCGGGATCGAAGCCGCGGCGCGCGTAGAGGACCTCGGCGCCGAGGTCCAGGGAGGCCGCGGCCGCGGGAGCGGGAGCGAGAGCCGCGAGGGAGGCGAGGAAGAGCGGGGCGAAGAGCCGGCGGCGCACGGAACGACGCTCCTAGAGGCCGCGCTCGGCGAGGAGGCGGCGGTTGGCCTCGGCCTTGTCCGCGTCGAGGGTGTTCACGCGGAGGAAGACGGCCACGCCGACCGCGAGAAGGACGGCGGGGACGAGGGCGGTGTGGAGGCGGATGCCGACGAGGGCCTTGGCCGAACGGGGATCGGCGGCGAAGCCCGTCGCGGCGTGGATGGCCCAGAACGAGAGTGCCTGCACCGCGTAGGCGAGGCGGCCCGCGAAGGCCCGGAAGCCGAGGTAGACGCCGTCCTCACGCTTGCCGGACTTGACGACGATCTCGTCGATGACGTCGGCCATCGCGGGGGTCATCATGAGCCAGAAGCCGCCGAAGGAGAGGCCCCAGGCGAACATGGCGCCGACGAAGCCCCAGTGGCCCGGCGCGAAGAAGATGGGCAGGCAGAGGACGGACATCGCGGCGGCTGCCAGGGCCAGGAGGGTCTGGCGGCTCTTGATCCGCTTGCCGAGGGCCAGCCAGATCGGCACCGCGGCGAGGGCTCCGGCGAGCATGCCCGCGAAGATGAGGGTCGTGCTCCGTCCGCCGAGAACGTAGTCGCCGACGTAGTGGATGCTCGCCGTCATCGAGATCGAGGCGGACTGGTAGAAGAAGTACAGGAGGAGGAAGGCGACGAAGTTCCGTTCCTTGAAGGCGGCGGCGAGCTGCTTCCGGAAGGAGGGCGCCTCGGTCCGCGCCTTTTCCTGCTCGAGGTAGCGCTCGATCATCGCTCTGGTCTCGCGGGTGCCGGGCCAGAGGAGGAAGGCGGCGGCGAGGCCGACGGCCGCGAAGACGGCGGCGTTGACGAGGTAGCTCCGGGTGTCGCCGTAGCGGATGACGAAGGTGGGGAGGATGGCGCCGGCCGCGATGCCGAGGACGCCGATCAGGGTGCCGACGCCGGCCGCGCGCTCCCGCTCGGCGGGGAGGCGGAAGCGGTCCGGGAAGATCGATTGGTAGTTGAGCTCCCAGGTCGAATAGAGGGCGTCGTAGAGGCAGATCGCGACGAGGAGCCAGAGGAAGAGAAGGGGCTTCCCGGCGCCGAGGGGCGGGCGGAAGATCAGGACGAAGGCCGCGACGCAGGTCAGGGTGCCGAGGACGATCCAGGGAAAGCGGCGCCCGAGCCTGGCGGCGAAGCGCGTCGGCCGCGAGGTGAAGAAGCCGATGATCGGGTCGTTCGCCGCGTTCCAGACCGAGTAGAGGACGACCGCCGCCGCCACAAGGCCGGCGGAGAGCCCGACCTCGGTCTCGTAGAACTTGAAGACGAGGGCGGCGAAGCCCCCGGTGAGGAATTCGGCCAGGAACTTGCCGACGCCGTAGCTCGCCATGATGCCCGCCGAGGGAAGGCCCTCGGCCCCGGAACGCTTGTGCCGCATGCCGCGAGCATACCCCGCGGAGGCGTCCGGGGCAAGGGTGGCCCGCCGGTCCCGGCGGGGCCGAGCCGGGCGAGGCCGGCCCCGGCCCCGTCAGGCCCCGTCGGGGAAGATCTTGCCGGGGTTGAGGATCCCCGCCGGGTCGAAGGCCGCCTTGACGCGCCGCATGAGGGCGAGCGTCGCGGGATCGAGGTCGATGCCGATGTAGCGCTTCCGCTTGTTGCCGATGCCGTGCTCGCCGGAGATCCGGCCGCCCAGCTCGTGCGTTAGCCGATAGAGCTTGCCCAGGAGCTCGGCGAGCTTGCCGTGCCACTCCTCCTCGCCCCAGGCGGCGGGCTTGACGACCGTCGCGTGGAGGTTGCCGTCGCCCGCGTGGCCGTAGCAGGGGATCTCGGCCCCGTACTCGGCCTGGATCGCGGCCAGGCCCTCCATGAAGGCGGGGATGGCGGCGATGGGGACGACGACGTCCTCGAGGCTCTGGCGGGGGCTCCGGACCTTGAAGGCCTCCGCGATGTTGCGGCGGACGTTCCAGATGCGCTCCATCGTGGTCCGGTTGTCGGCCACGTAGACGGGATCGGCGCCCCGGGCCTCGCAGATCTCGCCGATCCTCGCGTAGGCCCGGAAGACCTCCTCCTCCGACTCGCCGTCCACCTCGATGAGGAGCATGGCGCCCGCCCGCTCGTAGGGGATGCGCTCGTTCAGGTAGGCGCAGGAGGCCAGGACCGAGGCGCGGTCCATGTACTCGACGCTCGTGGGCACGACGCGGGCCTCGCGCACGATGCGCGGCACCGCGCCGATCGCGGAGGGCACGTCGGGGAAGGAGGCGAGGAGGACGGCGCGGCGCTTGGGCACGGGCAGGAGGGTCAGCGTGACCTCGGTGACGACGGCGAGGGTGCCCTCCGAGCCGACGAGGAGGCGCACGAGGTCGTAGCCGGTCACGTCCTTGCGGAGCTTGCCGCCGAGGCGCAGGACCTCGCCGGAGGGCAGGACCACCTCGAGGCCGACGACGTAGCGCGAGGTGACGCCGTACTTCACGGCCTTGCCGCCGCCGGCGTTTTCCGCGACGTTGCCGCCGAGGAAGCAGGTCTCGAGGCTCATCGGATAGCCGGCGAACATGAGGCCGTCCTTCTTGAGGGCCTCGTTGATCGTGTTCGTGACGACGCCGGGCTGGGCGACGACGACGAGGTTGTCTAGGTCGAGCTCCAGGATGCGGTTCATCCGCTCGAGCGAGAGGACGACGCCGCCGAACTGGGGCACGCAGCCGCCGGAGAGGCCGGAGCCCGCGCCGCGGGGCGTCACGGGGATCCGCTCCCGCGAGGCGAGGGCCATGATCCGCGACACCTCGGCGGTGGAGCCCGGCTTCACGACGGCCTCCGGCATGGCGGCGTACTCCCGTTCGGCCGTCTCGTCGTGCGAATAGGGCTCGAGGCGCTCCGCGTCGCGGAAGATGAGGTTCTTCGGGCCGACGATGCGCGAAAGCTCGTCGGCGATGCGGTCCGTGATGGGTGCGAAGTCCATGGTCGGTCTAGCTCCTGGCCGCCGGGCGGTAGTCCTCGAGCGCGGCGGCGAGCCGCGGCAGGAGGTCGAAAAGGTCGCCGCGCACGGCGAGATCGGAGAGGGCGAAGATCGGGGCGTCGGGGTCGGCGTTGACGGCGACGATGGTGCCGGCCGTCTGCATGCCCGCGAGGTGCTGGATGGCCCCGGAGATGCCGAAGGCCAGGTAGAAGTCGGGGGCGATGGTGCGGCCCGAGAGGCCGACCTGGTGCGGGTATTCGATCCAGCCGCGGTCGACCGCCTCGCGGCTGGCGCCGATCTCGGCGCCGAGGCGGGAGGCCAGGCCCTCGAGGAGGGCGAAGCCCTCCTTCTTCTTGAAGCCGCGGCCGCCGGCGACGACGAGGGGCGCGTCGGCGAGGCCCTTCGACTCGGCGAAGGGCAGCTCCTCCACGAGGCGCGGGCCGCGCGCGGCGGCGGCGGCGGCCCCGGCGGGAAGGGCCACCATTTCCACGCGGACCGGCCGACCCGGATCGCGGGCGAGGGGCTTCCGGGAACGGGGCCGCACGGTCGCCGCCTGGGGCAGGCCGCGGGTCGTCTTGATCGTGGCCATGATGTTGCCGCCGGCGGCGGGCCGCGTCTGGAGGAGGACGCCCGTCTCCCGCTCGAGCTCGAGCTCGGTGCAGTCGGCGGTCAGCCCGAGGCCCTCGCGCGCGGCGAGGTAGGGCAGGAGGGTCCTGCCGGTCGTCGTCGCCGCGGCGAGGAGGACCTCCGGGCGGCGGCGCGCGAAGAGCGAGCCGAAGACGAGGGCGACGGGAGCGGCGGCCAGGCCGTCCAAGGCCGGATCGGCCGCGTGGTACACGAGGTCGGCGCCGTGCAGGCAGAGCTCCTCCGGGTCGGCGGCCGGACCGGGCAGGACGGCCGCCACGGAGATCTCCTCCGGCGAGCCGAGGCTCCGCGCCCATGCCAGGAGCTCGAAGGAGACCGGGGCCACCCTGCCCGCCTTCGTCTCCGCGAGAATCCAGACTTCCCTCACGGCTTCACCCTCCCTTCCCGGCCGGCGCCGTCCTTTGGGACGACGAGGCCCTTTTCGGCCAGGAGCTCGACGATGCGTCGGCAGGCCGCCTCGGCCCCCTCCTCGGAACGCGCGTCCAGGGACTCGGTCTCGCGCGTGAGGCGGGGGCTCGCGATGCGGACGACCCGCGTCGGGGAGCCCCGCGAGCCGGCTTCCTCCGCCGGCAGCCCGAGCTCGGCCAGGCCGAGGAGGCGCGGCGCGAGGTCGTGGGCCCGCTTCTTGCCCGCGAGAAGGGGAAGCCGCGGCTCGCCGACGGCCTTGCAGAAGCTCAGGACGAGGGGCGCCGCGCACTCGACGATCTGGCCGCAGTCCTCGGAGACGCGCTCGGCGCGCACGACGAGGCCGCCGGGGCCGTCGCGGAGTTCCACCGCGCCGGCGTAAGTGACGACGGGCAGGTCGAGGAAGGCGGCGACCTCGGGCCCGACCTGGCCGGTGTCGCCGTCGGTGGCCTTCTCCCCGCAGAACACGAGGTCGAAGGGCCCGAGGCGCCGGATGGCCGCGGCCAGGGTCCGCGCCGTCGCCCAGGTGTCGGCCCCGGCGAATTCGCGGCCGGTCACCAGGACCGCGTCGTCGCAGCCCATGGCGACGGCCTCCTTGAGGGCCACCGCCGCGGCGGGCGGACCCATGGAAAGCGCCGTTATCCTGGCTTCGGCCCGGGTATCCTTGATGGCCAGGGCCGCCTCCAGGGCGTAGAGGTCGAGGGGATTGACGATCGAGGTCGCTTCCGAGCGCACCACGGTCCCGGTTTCGGGATCGATCGCCAGCGAGTCGGTCTCGGGAACTTGCTTGACGAGGACGAGTATCTTCATGCGAACCCTGCTCCATTCCCGGCATTGCCGCGGGATGGCTTAGTCTGCACCGTTTTTTCACTCCGCACAACAGGAAAATGAAATTTTGTTTCTTTACAATCGGCCGGTCAGGATTTATCCTGAGGGTACGTCAAAATTCGCCTAGGAGGCTTTATGCGGTTCAAGAGATCGGCGCTCGTGCTCCTGCTCGCTCTCCTCGCCCTCGGTACCCTCGTCGCCCAGACGACGACCCTCAATTTCTGGACCTGGCGCCCGGAGGACACCGACGCCTACAACAAGCTCATCGCGGTCTTCGAAAAGGCCAACCCCGGCATCGACGTGGTGCTGACCGCCCAGAAGAACACCGAGTACAACACCATCCTCTCCGCGGCCCTCGCCGGCGGCTCCGGCCCCGACGTCTTCCAGAGCCGCGCCTACGGCGGCCTCGAGACCTTCGCCCAGTCCGGCTACATGGAGCCCCTCGAGAAGTGGGTGCCCGAGCTCAAGAAGTTCGACAAGGCCCCGCTCCGCGGCGCCACCTCCATCAAAGACGGCAAGGTCTACGGCGTGCCCTTCGCCAGCCAGACCCTCTTCATCTACTACAACAAGGCCATCTACAAGCAGCTCGGCCTCTCCGTCCCCGAGACCTGGGACCAGTTCCTCGCCAACCTCCAGGCGATGAAGAAGGCCGGCGTCCAGCCCCTCGCGAACGGCGGCAAGGACGGCTGGACCCTCGAGGTCCTCCAGGGCGCGATCTGCCCGAACTTCTACGGGGCCAACGACTTCTTCGACGCCGTCATGACGGGCAAGGCCACCTTCCAGGATCCGCGCTACGTCGGCGCGATCGCGAAGCTCAAGGAACTCACGCCCTACATGCCCGACCTCTTCATGGGCGTCTCCTACACCGACATGCAGTCCTCCTTCATCAACGAGCTGGCCGGCCACTTCATCGGCGGCAGCTTCGAGGCCGGCTACTTCTCCGCGCAGAATCCCAAGCTCGAGTACGACGTCTTCCCCGCCCCCGTCGCGAAGAAGGGCGACAAGCCCTACGTCTCCGTCTACGCGGACGGCAACTTCAGCATGAACGCGGGCTCCAGGAACAAGGACGCCGCCGCCAAGTTCCTCAAATTCCTCGCGGGCAAGACGACCGGCGACTTCTTCATCAAGGACCTGAAGCAGGTCTCCGCCGTCCCCGGCGCCGACACCTCGAGCTCGCCCTACATCCAGAAGGTCCTCTCGCTCCAGAAGTACAACACGCCCTACATCATGCTCGTCGGCTTCCGCTACCAGCAGCCCACCGGCTCCGTCCTCCTCCAGGCCGCCCTCCAGGGCTTCATGGCCGGGAAGTTCGACGCCGCCGAAGTGGGACGCCAGGTCCAGGAAGGCCTCGCCACCTGGCACGCGCCCTTCCAGAAGAAGTAAGCCCAAAGTCGGCCTTGGGGCCGAAGTCGGGACCGCCGGCGGGGGAAGCCCCGCCGGCGAATCCCGCCATACCGATGAAGGAGCCGCAACGTGACCGGAAAAGACGCCCGCAAGGGCCTGTGGATCGCGTTCTTCGTGCTGCCGGGGCTGGCGGTCGTCTTCACGATCATTCTCCTCCCCCTTTTCATGTCCCTCTTCAACAGCCTTTTTTCCTGGAACCAGCTCCTCCGCGGCGACTTCGTCGGCCTCGGCAACTTCCGCAAGGTCTTCGCGACCGAGCCCTACCGCACGCGCTTTTTCAACGCGATCGGCAACAACCTCACCTGGTTCCTCGTGACGATGCTCGTCCAGAACAGCCTCGGCCTCTTCTTCGGCTACCTCCTGTCGAGGCGCGTCCCCGGCCACGAGTTCTTCAAGCGGGTGATTTTCATCCCCGTCCTCTTCTCCATCGTCGCCGTCGGATTCCTCTGGGGCCTCTACCTCCGCCCGAACGGCCTCTTCAACGGCTTCCTCAAGCTCCTCGGCGCCGGCGGCCTCCAGCGCGCCTGGCTCGGCGACGAGAACCTCGCGACCTTCTCGATCATCGCCGTCAACATCTGGCGCTGGGTCGGCTTCCCGAGCCTGGTCTTCCTCGCCGCGATCGACAACGTGCCGGTCGAATGCCTCGAGGCCGCCTACCTCGACGGCGCCAGGGAAGGCACCATCTTCCGGAGGATCATCCTCCCCCTCATCGTGCCGTCCATCACCGTGATCACGGTGCTCACCATAATCGGCAGCCTCAACGTCTTCGAGCAGATCTTCACGATGACCGGACTCGACGGATCGCCCAACTTCTCCACCGACACGATCGGCACCCTCTTCTACCGGACCGCCTTCGGCTCCGTCGACTCGGGCAACCCGGAGATCGGCGTCGGCTCGGCGATCGGCGTCGTCATCTACGCCCTGACCTTCGGCGCCTCGATCCTCTCGATCGCGGGCCTCAACCGGAAGGAGGTGGAGCTGTGACCACCGACCTCCGCTTCCGCGGCGCGGGCCCCGGCCGGAAGGCCGTCGTCCTCCTCGTCGAGATCCTCCTTTGCGCCTACGCCCTCCTCGTCTTCTATCCCCTGGCCAACATGGTCCTCTCGTCCTTCAGGTCGACGAGGGACATCCTGCGCGCCCCCTTCGCCCTCCCGACCGCCTTCGACCTCGCGAACTACCGGGCCGTCTGGGTGGACAAGGGCTTCGGCCGCTACTTCCTGAACAGCCTTAGGATCACCGCGGCTTCGATGAGCCTGGTCCTCCTCCTCGGCTCGATGGCGGCCTACGGCGTCTCGCGCTACAAGTACCGGCTCTCCACCCTCGTGTACATGCTCTTCCTTTCGGGCATCATGCTGCCCCTCAAGGCGGCGATCATCCCCCTCTTCATCCTCATGAAGAAGCTCTCCCTGGTGGACAAGCCGCTTTCGGTGATCCTCATCTTCGTCGCGATGGGCCTGCCCTCCACGGTCTTCATCCTCGCGGGCTTCATGAAGTCGGTGCCCATCGACCTCGAGCACGCGGCGCGCATCGACGGCTGCAACGACTGGGGCATCTACCGCCGGATCGTCATGCCCGTCGTCGCGCCGGCCATCTCCCTCGTCACGATCTACAACGCGGTGCCGATCTGGAACGACTTCTTCTTCCCCCTCGTCTTCCTCCAGAGCGACAAGTGGAAGACCCTGCCCGTCGGCCTCACGAGCTTTTTCGGCCAGCACAGCACCAACTGGAGCCTCCTCTTCACGGGGCTCACCATCGCCGTGCTGCCGGTCCTGGTCCTGTACCTCTTCATGGCCAAGTACTTC
>JAEUJG010000188.1 GCA_016794765.1 Spirochaetaceae bacterium
ACCAAGGCTATCACCGCGGCGAAGGACTCGCGCGCGACGCCGGCGCTGGCGGCGGCCTCCTCGATGGAGCGGCGGATCCCGCCGATGTCGCGGGAGATCTCCTTGGACTGCCGGGCGGCGCTCTCCGCCAGGCCGCGGATCTCGTCGGCGACGACGGCGAAGCCCCGGCCCGAGTCGCCCGCGTGGGCGGCCTCGATGGCGGCGTTCATCGCGAGGAGGTTCGTCTTGGCGGCGATGCCGGAAACGACGGCGTTCGCCTCGCGGAGCTTCTCCGACTGGGCGGCGATGTCGGAGACCAGGGCGACCGCCCGCTCCAGCTTGGTGCCGCCGTCCTCGGAGGCGTGGATGAGGGCGCCGAAGCTCTCCCCGAGCCGGTCGATGCCGGCGCCGATGGACTCGGTGTTGCCCACCATCTCCTCGATCGAGGAGGAGGAGGACGAGACGCTCGAGGACTGCTTTTCGATCTCGCCGTCCAGGGCCGCTATCGTGCCGGCCATCTCGCGGATCGTCGCCGCCGTTTCCGTCACCCCGGCGCCCTGGTCCTGGACCTGCCGGCCCACCTCGGCCGCGGCCCCGAGAACCGCCGCGGCGTCCGCGTCCACCCGCTCCATGCTCTCCCGGAGCTCGCCGCCGACCGCCTGGAGCTCCAGGACAGAGGTCCGCACGGCGCGCATCCGCTCCGCGAAATCGCCCGCCATCCCGTCCAGGGCGCGGGCCAGGTCGCCGAACTCGTCCTTGCGCGCCTTCACGCCCTCGTCGAGGCTCACGCAGAGATCGCCGGCGGCGATGCGCGCGGCCGAGGCCGCGGAGAGCCCGAGGGCGCGGGTAAAGCTTCGCGACAGGAGGACGCCGAGGAGGAGGGAGACGGCGAAGCCGAGCGCGAACAGCAACGCCATGATCGCCGTGGAGCGGAGCGCCAGTTCCTCGGACTCGCCGGCCAGGAGGGTCGCGCTGCCGACAAAGCCGTCCAGGGTCTTCGACAGGATGCCGTCCAGCTTCTTGCCCGCGCCGGAGACAAGGGCGGCCGCCTGCCGGCCCGCCTGGGCCCGGTCGCCCGAGCGGGCCGTGGCCAGGACCTCCTCGACCCCGGCCCGGTAGTCCGCCCAGGCCTCCCGGAAGGCCGCCAGCGACTCCTTGAAGGCGCCCTCCGGCGCCGTGTCGAAGAGGGTGGCCGACTCGTCCTCGACGAAGGAGGCCTTGGAGACGATCTCGCCCTCGAGCTTGGCCGCGGCGCCGCCGAAGGCCAGGCTCTCGACCGCCGCCTCGACCTTGAGCGTCGCGCCGTAAAGGCCGAACATGCGCCCGAGGGGCGCCGTCGTCTCGCGGAAGATCCTCGTCGCCTGGAGGGAGAGCGAGCGGACGTAGAAGATGCCCATGCCGCCGGAGGCGGCGCCGAGGAGGGCCACGAGGCCGAAGGCAACGAGGAGCCGGGAACGCACGGTAAAGCGGGACGCCACGATTGCACCTCCAAGGGTCCGAGCGGGCTGCGCAGATTCGACCCTACCCTCGCCCGGGCGCGGCGTCAATCCCGACCGCGGAGCTCAACTACCCTGGCCTCGCGCCGCGACCGGTCGGCGGCGAAGGCGAGGAGGTGGCTCGTCAGCGACTCCGCCGCCGAGCTCAAGGCCGCGCCGCCCCAAGCCGCGCCCGCGCCGTCGCCCGCGCCCCCACGGCCCGCGGCCCCGCCGGACGCCGCGCCGCCCGCCCGCCCGGCCAGGAGCCCGACGAAGGAATCCATCAGGGCCAGGTCGGCGCTCCGGTGGCCGACAAGGTCGCTGCGCGCCTTGACGAGGCGTCGGCGCCCCGTCTTGTGGTCGCGGAGTTCCAGGGCGCCGCCCCCGCCAAAGACCCCGCGGATCGTGCCGCGCGTCCCGTCGATGCGGAGCGTCCGCCCCTCCTTGTAGGAGTGGCCGTGCATCGAGAGGAAGGCCGTCGCCCCGCCCTCGAACTCCACGATGGTCTCCTGGTGGTCGGGTTGCCCGCCGCCCGCGCGGTAGGCGCAGAGCCCGTAGGGCCCCTCGGCTAGGGCGCGGCGGAGGCCCGCCTCGGAGAGGTCCTCGGCGATCGTGGAGACCGGCCAGTCGCGGTAGGGCAGGTAGCGCCGGAAAAAGGGAAGGCGCCGCGCCAGACCGGGAGCTTCGGCCAGGAAGCGCGCCGCCAGGGCCGGCGCGCGGGCGGTTCCCGCCGCGGCGTCCAGGAAGACGGGCCTTCCCGAAAGGTAGAGGGACACCGCGTCGTAGGGACAGGAGGCCGCGGCCGGACAGCCCTCCACACAGCGCTCCGGCGCGCCGGCGGGCGCCCGCTCCGGCCGGAATTCGAGATTGGAACCGAAGGAGGCGACGCGGAGGGGCCGGGCCACCCGCACCGCGCCCACCGTGCCCGCCGTGCCCGCGGCGCCCGCCCCGCCGGCGGCGCCAACCGCTCCCGCCCCGGCCCGCGCGCCCGCGATCCAGCAGAGCAGGTCCAGGTCGT
>JAEUJG010000231.1 GCA_016794765.1 Spirochaetaceae bacterium
GCGCCCCGCGCCGCGCCTCGGGGCGCCCGGCCGTCCTCGCGCTCCTCCTCGGCGCCGCCATCCTCCTCTCCTCCTGCATCGGCCTAGACGCCCGCGCGACGGTGTCGGCCGACGGCTCCGGGAGGCTCAAGCTCGCCTATCGCGTATCCAAGATGTTCGTCTCGCTCGACGCCCTGGAGGGGAGCGAACGCCTCCTGCCCCTGCCTCTTTCCCGGGAGGAATTCGACCGGGCGGCGCTCGGCGTCGCGGGACTCGAGGTCCTGTCCTATTCACGGAAGGAAACCGAGGACGATCTCGCCGTGGAGGCCGAACTCGCCTTCGCCTCCCCCGCCGTCCTCGCCGCCTTCCTCGACCCCAAGGGCGAGCGCGCCTCCTACGTCGAATCGGGAGGCGAGCGGAGGCTCAAACTCACGCTGGCCCCCGGCGCCGCCGCCCTGTCCCCCGACCTGGAGCGCCTCGTCAAGGCGGCCTTCGAACCCTACGCGATCAATCTCGCCGTCAGGGCACCCTCCGCCCTAAAGTCGGCCGGCATCGGCAAAACCTCGCGCGACGGCGTCGAGGCGAGTTATTCGAGCCCGGCCGCGACCCTCGCCTCGAGCCGCTCGCCCGTGGTCTGGGAAATCCGCTGGTAGAAGGAGACGCGTCATGCAGAAGCAGGCATTCTTCCCCGGGAGGCCCCTCGCCCTCCTCGCCCTGGTCGCCTTCGCCTCCTGCGCCACGCCGCCGGCCGCGGCGGCGCCCGCGACACCCGCCGCCGGCGGCGCGCCGGCCGTTTCCGGATCGGCCGCCGAGCTCGAGGCCGAAGGCCTCGCGGCCAAGGCCCGCGCCGCCCTGGACTCGAACCACCTCGCCGAGGCGATCCGCTTCTATGTTTCCGTGATCGCCATCCACGGCGAGAGCCCGAGCGCCGGCACCAAGGCCAGGGCCGACGCGGCAGCCGCGGAACTCCAGAAGATCGGACAACGCCTCAGCATCGAGCCCGGCAGCGAGTGGTTCGACGCGAAGGGCGGCCAGGTCGCCGGCGACGCCCGCGGCCTCGGCAAGGAGGGCGCCCTCTTCCCTTCCGTCTACCTCTACGAGAATTTCGGCGCCGGCAAGTCCCCCGTCGCCGACGCGCCCATCTACTTCGAATTCCTCAAGAACTCCGGCTCCATCATCTCCCTCGTCACGACGGATCCCTACGGCAAGGCGAACACGACGATCGCCAAGCTCGACGAACCGGGCAAGGAAGCCCTGGTGCGCGCCTATCCCCTCTTCCGCGCCCGCGGCTCCAGCTACGTCTTCAAGAGCGTGTTCCGGGATTTCTCCTACCTTCCGCCGGCGAACATCGCCCGCGTCATCGTCCTCGAGACGAGCGAGAGCGGGGCGAGCGACAATCCGCAGACCGTCGACGCCGTGGTCCAGGCGCTGAAGCCCCTCGGGCTCCAGTTCGTCGCCTTCAACGGCAAGCTCGCCGACGACGCCTTCAAGAAGGCCTTCGGCGGCGACCGGGCCGCCCTGGGATCCTTCGGCGCCGACGCCAAGGCTCCCTATGTCGCCTTCGTCCTCGTGGAGGCGGACAAGTCGCGCCAGATGGAGCTCAACGGCAAGAAGTACAACATCTTCACGACCCAGGCTCGGGCGACCTTCCGCCTCATCCGCGCCGACGGCACCGTGGTCTACGCCCTGCCCCTCGACGGGATCAAGGGCCAGGGCGGTACGCCCGAGGCCGCCGCCCTGGACGGCATCAAGCGGGCCCGCGAGGCCCTCGTGCCGGAGATCGAAAAGCGCCTGGAAGCGATGAAGAGTTCTCTCTACCGGGAATGATCGCCGGGATTCCCCGCTACCGGCGGCCCCGCCCGCCGGGGCCGCCGTCCCGCCCGCCCGAGGCGTCGTCTTCGCATCCGCCGCGCGGAGCGGGGCGGATGATCCGGGCACGCCGCAAGCTGCCGAGGCCGCGGCGCTCGATCTCGAACACCGCCTCCTCGGCCTTTCGCCGCCGCTCGGAGTCCTCCGCGAAGAGCTCGCCTTGCCTGCACCGCTCCTCCTCGAGATCGGCGAAGCCGAGGCCGAGGAGTCGCACCGCGCCGCGGCCGTCCCAGGCTTCCCTGAGGAGGGCCAGGCCGGCGACCCGCGCCTCCTCGGCGCTGGCGAA
>JAEUJG010000276.1 GCA_016794765.1 Spirochaetaceae bacterium
CGACCGCCGAATAGACGAGCCAACCCAGGACGGCGCCGCCCGCGGCCAGCGGCAACTCCTTCGGGCGCAGGTCGAAGAGCAGGGCGAAACCCGATGTCGCGACCGCGGCCCAGAGCAGCTGCAGGGGATCGCTCATACGGGCCCCCAACCGAGATAGCGCCAGAGCTCGAAGGCCGCGCCCGCGCCGATGGAGATCGCCGCCGCGGATATGAAGGCGTCGGCCCCGCGCGCCACGCCGGCCACGAGGTCCCCCGCAATGGTGTCGCGTATCGCGTTGGTGATCGCGACGCCGGGCACGAGGAGCATGATGACGCCGATGATCGTCGTGTCGGCGCTCGAGGCCAGGCCGGCCTTCCGCGCGGCCAGGCAGAGCAGGGCCGCGGCGGCGCCGCCGACGATGTTGGTGAAGAAATCCGAGACCCGCCGCCGCTGCAGGACGCGCGTCAGCCGCGACAGGAGGGCGCCGACCGCGCCCGCCACGAGAGCGTCGTTCCACGCCCCCCCGAAGAGGAGGGTGAAGCAGCCCGTGCCCGCGGCGGCCGCGAGCAGGCTCGCTCCGAGGGGGTGCCCCTTGAGCCGCTCCACGCGGTCGAGCTCGGCGGCCGCGCCGTCGAAGTCGAGCTTGCCCGCGTAAAGGTCGCGCGCCAGTTCGCTGAGGAGCGATAGGCGCTCGAGGTTCATCGACCGCTTCGTGACGCGGCGCACGATGGAGCGGACGCGGCCGTCGGGGCCCGCGAAGGACAGGTGGATGCCGGTGGGAATGGCGAAGCACTCGGCTTCGGCGCCGCCGAGGGCGGAGCAGACCGCCTGGGCCGTCTCTTCGGCGCGGTAGGTCTCGCCCCCCGACTCGAGGACGGCGCGGGCCGCGTCGGCGGCGAGGAGGAGGATCTCCTCCGGATCCGGTTGGCGGTTGGCGTTGCTTGGGCTCATCGCAACGAAGGATAGCGCTTCGCGCCGCGAATTGGAACAGCCGGCGGCCGCTTCGCTTGCCTAAAGACTACTCCCCGACTAATATTCCTTGTATGCAGAGCGCGAGGATCCGTCCCTCCGGTTTGGCCTACGTCGCGGTGGTCACGGCGCTCTTTGCGCTCGTCGCCGTCGCGTGGCTCGTCGCCGACGCCGGGGCCAGGCGCGGCCACCTCGAGATGGTCTCCAAGAACCGAACCCTCCAGGTGGAGCTCGCCCGGAGCGCGATGGAAGAGAGCTACGTCCGCATCGTCGAGGAAAACCGCATCCTCGCGACCTATTCCTTCCCCGAGTACCTGCGCGGCGCCCGCGGCCCCTCCTCCATGACCGCTCTTTTCGCCTCCGAGCTTGAGTCCTACCACGAGTCGCTGGTGTACGCCTTCTACGAACGACCGGGCTCGCCCCGCTTCCGGAACGCCGTGCCGGGGGCCGACGCTCCCGCCGCGGCCCTGGACGGGCTGAGCGCCGAGGCATGGCGCCGCCTCGAAGGCTTCGAGGGGCCCCTGGTCGTTCCCGGCGCCAATCCCGAGCCGGAACCCCATTTCCTGATCTTCTTTCCCGTACGCCTGGACGGCCGGCTCTCCGGCCTCCTCGGCACGGCCGTCGGCTTCGGCAAGGCGATCACCAAGTATCTCCTCCCCCTCGCGACGGCGCCGGGTCGACAACCCTTCCTGGCTTCCGGCTCCGGCGGGGTCCTTTGGCCCCTCCAAGGCAAGATCCCTTCCGCCGACGAACTCGGGGAGGGCTCCCGGATCCTGCGCCGGGGCTTCAGGCTGAGCACGGAAACCTTCTGGATCGTCGCCGCCGATCCCGCCAGCGCCTACGGGGAGGACCTCAAGGCGATGGACGCGCCGCGCAACGCCATCCTCGGCCTCGGCCTCCTCCTCGTCCTCCTCGTCGGCCTCGCGGCCGAGCGCCTGTATCGGGCGGAAAAAAACCGCTTTGGCCTCGTCGAAGAGGAGAAGCGGCTGTCCGCGGCCGTGACGGCGCGGGAGGCGGAGCTCGCGGAATCGGAGCTCCGCTATGCGACCCTCTTCGAGAAGGCGAACGACGGCATCCTCATCCTCGACGAGGCGGGAAGGATCGTGAACTGCAATCCGCGCGCGGCGCGGCTCTGGCGTTGCGAGCGGTCGGACATCCTCGGCAAGACCTCCGCGGATTTCTCCCCCGGGCTCCAGGCCGACGGTCGGCCCAGCGCGGAACTCTCGGCGGAGATCCGCGCCGAATGGCGCAGCGGCAAGCCGCAGGTCTTCGAGTGGACCCACCGGGCGAAGGACGGGGCGGAGGTCATCGCCGAAGTCAGCCTTTCGCCCTTCGAATTCCAGGGCAGGGGGATGGCGCAGGCGATTCTCCGCGACATCACCGAGCGCAAGCGCTCGGAGAACCTGTTGCGCGACGCCCTTGACGACCGGGAGCTCCTCCTGCGCGAACTCCATCATCGCGTCAAGAACAACCTGCAGTTTCTGGAAAGCCTCATCGAGCTCCAGAAGGGGGACGAGGAATCCGAGGCGGCCCGCCAGGCCCTCGACAAGACCCAATCCCGCGTCTCCACCCTCGCCGCGGCCTACTTCATCGCCGCCGACAAGCCGGAAAGCCTCCGGATCGACGCTTCGACCTATTTCGACGCGGTCGCCGATCTCGTGCGGGGCGACCTCGACGCGGACGGCGCGACCCTCGAGGCCGAGCTCGACTGCGAAAGCCTCGGACTCTCCCTCGACGTCGCCGTGCCCCTCGGCCTCCTCCTCCACGAACTCCTGGCGAACGCGGCCACCCATGGCCGGACCGCGGAGGGCCGGGCCAAGGCGAGCGTGCGCTTCGCCCTGGCGGAGGGCAAAGCGCTGCTCACGGTCAGGGACTGGGGCTGCGGAAAGGCTGAGGCCTGCATGGACGGACTCGGCCTAACGATCGCGCGGGCCCTGGTCCGCCAGCTCAACGGCGACTTCTC
The DNA here is from genome assembly GCA_016794765.1 of Spirochaetaceae bacterium. Classification (GTDB taxonomy): domain Bacteria; phylum Spirochaetota; class Spirochaetia; order Treponematales; family Rectinemataceae; genus JAEUJG01. The sequence goes on from JAEUJG010000276.1 coordinate 2,912, forward strand.
CCTGCGCACGGCCGATCCCGGCATCCTGGCCGAGGCCCGCTTCCCCCTCGCCTAGGATCCTACCGCAGGCGGTAGCGGATCACCAAGGCGCCGCCCAGGATGGCCTGGTCCAGGAGGGGATAGCCCTCGCCGGCCCAGAGGTTGAAGAGGGGCCAGAAGGCTCGTGCGGCGAAGCCGAATTCGAAACGCTCGGTCAGCAGGTACTCGCCCCGCAGGAGGGTCGTGGGCATGAGGAAGCGCCCCTTCGACCAGAAGTAGGCGTTAATCGCGGCGACGTCCTCGTTCGGCGCCTCGGCCGCGGCCTTGAAGCCTACCCGCAGGTTGAAGCCCAAGCCCAGGCCGCCGCTCATCCTGAACTTCGGCCCGAGACGGAAGGTGGCCGTGACCGGGGCCTCGAGAAGGAGACCGAGCATGAAGGCGTCCCGCTCGCCGAGCTCCGTCGGCACGGCGCGTCGCGGACGGCTCGGATCGTAGTCGATCTCCGTCGGCCGGTTCGAATACTCGTAATACCCCCAATACACGTCCACGCTGGGCTCGAAGGCGAAGAGCGAGTCGCCCGCAAAGGGAAAAGCGAGGCCGGAGCCCAGGATGTTCGTGACGAGGGGCGGGGTTTCCTTTTTCGCCAAGGGATCGAGGTTGAGGACGATGACCACGCCGAGCTCGGGCGCGACCGAGGCCGGCCCCTTGGCGACCGCGTTGGCCAAGGGCTCGATGACGAGCGCCGAGCCCGGCCTCAGGGAAGCGGGCGCCTCGGCCGAGCCGGCGGCGGGCGGCGGAGGCGTTTCGGCCGTCGCGGGCGGCGGGGCGCCTTGCGCGGCCAAGCCCGCGGCCGAGGCCGCGGCGAACAGCAGGGCGGAAAACAGGCGTTTTTGGCTACACATCCTGCTGACTACTATACCGCGCCCGCGCCGCCGCGCAAGGCGGGCTTCAGGGAAGGGGAAAAACCAGGAGCCCGGCGAGTTCCACCTCGGGGAAGGAACCGCGTTCCCAGGCGGCGACGGCCAGTCCGCCGCCGGAGAAAGCGTCGCCGAAGAGGGCCGCCGCCTGCCCGAAGGCCGCTCCGGGCGCCGGCGGAACGAGCGAAAAGGCGCGGACCTCGGGAAGGGCGCCGCCCTCCCCCGCTCCGGCCACGGCCGCGCGACCGTCACCGGCCAGGACCAGGGCTGAGCCCCCGCGGCCAAGCCAGGCCGAGACCTCGAGGGCTTCCTCGGGCCGGCCGCCCGAAAGCCAGTAGCCTTCGACGCCGTCCTCGCCGCGGGCGTGGACAAGGAAGGCTTGGCTTCCGAGCGCGGCGACCGCCGCGGCCAGGGCGCGGGGCGCCTCGGCCAAGGGGCGGGGCCGCAGGGCCTTTTCGAAGGCGACGCGGCCGATCGAGGGCGCCGGCTTGCCGGGTCGAGGTTCCTCCGCGGGGTCGCGGAGGAGGAAATAGCTCGTATCCACCCTCGTCGCGGTTTCCCGGCGGTATTCGGCCAGCCAACGGTCGGCGGCCACCGGGAAGAGGGCAAAGAGGCCGCGGACCCGCGACCCAGGCGCCGCCGAACCGGGAGCCTCGGCCGCGGGAGCAGCGGCGGATGCGGCCTTGGCGGCCGCCTCCGCCGCCGTGACGGCGGCGCCCGACTCCTTCGCGGAGAGGCTCGTGCCGCCC
>JAEUJG010000304.1 GCA_016794765.1 Spirochaetaceae bacterium
CCGACCTCGCGTCCGACGGCTTGGAGGCCCTGGAGCGGATGCGCCGCGGGACCTACGACCTCCTCCTCCTCGACACGCGAATGCCCGGGCTCGACGGCTTCGAGACGGCGCGCCGGGCCGTCGCGGAGCTGCCGCCCGGAAAGCGCCCCTGGATCGTGGCGGTCACGGCTGCGGTCATGGAAGGTGACAGGGAGCGCTGTCTGGCGGCGGGCATGGACGGCTACATACCGAAGCCCATCCGGCTCGACGAGCTCGCGGAGGCGCTTAGGGACTGCGCCGCCGCGCGAGGCATCGCCTGGCCGGAAGAAAGCGCCGTCGCCGAGGCGGCGGCCGAGGCGGCGGCCGAATCGGCGGCCGATGCGCCTGTCGGCGCGGGGAAGGGCGGCTTCGACGCGCGGGTCTTCGGGGAGATGCTGCGAAGCATGGGCGAGGAAGCGGCGGAGGTCGTCGATCTCTACCTCGGAGGAACGCCCGAACACCTTGCCAAGATGCGGAAGGCGGCCGCGGCCGGCGATGCCGTGGCGCTGGTCGAGTCCGCGCACGCGCTCAAATCGACGAGCTCCCTCATGGGAGCCGTCGCGCTCGCCGCGACCTGCGCCGACATCGAGCGCCTGGTCCGCGGGGGCGGCGGGGGCGGCGGGGGCGGCCTCGCCGCTGCCTCGGCCCTCGTACCCGCCGCCGAGGCGGAATTCGCCGCGGCCGCGGAGGAGATCGCGGCGCGCCGCCGGGCCTAGGTCACTTCCCGACGCGGATCTCCTGCCAGATCGCGTTGTACTTCTCGAGCGCGGGACCGAGATCGCCCTTGAGCTCGCAGGGTTCGAGAGCGGCGGCCGGATACCACTCGGGGCCCTTCTTGAGGGCGCGGGCGGGGACATTGCAGGTGGCGGGGAAACCGAAGGCGTCCACGAATTCGGCGTACATCTCCGGGCGGTGGATGAAGTCGATGAAGGCGTGGGCGAGATCCTGGCGCTTGGAACCCTTGAGCACGACCATGCTGTCGATGTACATCGGGCCGCCCTCCTTCGGGATGAAGAACTCCACGTCCCCGCGCTTGGCCGGATCGATCTCGGCGTAGATGGATTCCGCGTAGCCCTGGACGACCCAGAACTCGCCGGCCGCGAAGCCCTTCGCGAAGGCCTCCGCGTCGAACTTGAGGAGGTTCGGGACCCATTCCCTTTCGATCACCTCCCGGGCGAGGGCCAGGTCGGCGTCGCCCGTCGCGTTGACCGACTTGCCCTTGTAGGCCAAGGCGTCTCCCATGACCTCCCGCATGTCGTCGAGCATCGTCATCTTGCCCGCCAGGTCCTTGCGCCCGAAGATCGACCAGCTCTTCTCGAAGGTCGGGACCTTGGCCTTGTTGACGGCGACGCCGGCGGCGCCCATGTAGTAGGGCACGCTGTAGACGTTGCCGGGATCGAAGTCGCACCTCGCGAGCACGGCCGGGTCGACGTTGCCGAAGTTCTTGAGCTTCGTCCGGTCGATCGGGGCGAGCATACCCTCCTTGACCATGATCGAAACGTAGTCGCCGGAGGGAAAGACGATGTCGTAGTCGGAGCCGCCGGCCTTGAGCTTGGCGAACATCTCCTCGTTCGAGGGGAAGGAGTCGTAGACCACCTCGACATCGTACTCCTTCTCGAATTTCTCGATGACGGAGTCGGGGGTGTAATACGTCCAATTGTAAATGAAAAGTCGCTTCTTCGCGTCCGCCGACTTGCCGCCCCCGCAGGAGCCGAAGAGGAGGGCGAAGCCGACGAGGACCAGGACCGCGGGGAAGGCGGCGCCGACGCGCCGCCCGGAAAGGGCTGTCTTCATAAAGACCTCCCGGATTTGGATGCGGAGGTCCGCAGGGACCGCCGGCGGCGCTCGGGGCCGCTCCGCGAAAGCTTGCCGCCTATTGGTGGACGGCGAAGGCCTTGAGGAACTTGCGCAGGGGGAAAACCAGGGCTATGGTGCCCGCGACCATGACCGCCGAGAGGGCGTTGATCACCGGAGAGACACCGAAGCGGATCATCGAATAGATGTAGAGCGGCAGGGTCGTCGCCCCGGGTCCCGAAACGAAGAAGGTGATCACGAAATCCTCGAGCGAGAGGGTCACAGCGGTGAGGAAGCCGGAGGCGACGCCCGGAAGCGCCATCGGCACGATCACCCTGAGGAGGGTCTGCCGTTCGTTCGCGCCCAGGTCCCTCGCGGCCTCCACCAGGGAAGGATCGAATTCCTCGAGCCGCGCGGAAACGAGGAGGTAGACGAAGGGCAGGTTGAAGGTCGTGTGCGCGATGAGCACGGTCGTCATGCCGAGCTTGAGCTTGATCCCCGCGAAGAAGACGAGGAGGGACACGCCGACGACGATCTCCGGGAGGATCATCGGGACGAAGCTCAGCGCCTTGACGGCCGCGCGGCCGCGGAAGCGGAAGCGGTTCGTGCCGACGGCCGCCAGGGTGCCCAGGATGGTCGCGCCGGTGGCCGAGCCGAGGGCGATGAGGAGGCTGTTCGTCAGGGCCTTCCAGAGCTCGGGGGAGCCGAGGACGAGCTTCTCGTACCAGACGAGGGAGAAGCCCGTCCAGGCGCCGCCCTTGGACGCGTTGAAGGAGTACGCGAAGAGGACGAAGAGGGGCAGGAAGAGGAAGAGGACCGTCGCGTAAAAGACCCAGTCCGAGAAGGAGGGCTTGCGCCGGCCGCGCGGCGCGGAGGGGCGGACGATTTCGCTCATCGCGCGCCTCCCGAGGGGACCGCGGAGGTCCCGGCGACGCCGAGGGGCGCCGCCGGCTCCTCGACGGACTGCGGGGCCGGCTTCCGGGAACGGAACAGGAAGACCAGCGCCGCGAGGCCGGTCAGCACCGTCACCGTCATCGAGATGGCCGCGGCGAGGGGCCAGTTCCTGGTCTTGGTAACCTGGTCGGCGATGATGTTGCCGAGCATGTAGGAGTCCTTGCCGCCCACGAGGAGGGGTACGGCGTAGGCGCCGAAGATCGGGATGAAGGTGAAGAGGATGGCGGTCACGAGTCCCCCCTTGATGTTGGGAAGGAGGACGAGGCGAAGGGCCTCGAGCTTCGTGGCGCCGAGGTCCCGGGCCGCCTCCAGGAGGGTGAAGTCGAACTTGTCGATCGTCGAGAAGAGGGGCAGGATCGCGTAGGGCAGGTACATGTAGACCAGGACGAGGACGACGGCCCACTGGTTGTAGAGGAACTGCACCGGGTCGGCTACGACGCCGAGGGCGCGGAGCGCGTCGTTGAGGAAGCCCTCGTTGCCGAGGATGGCGATCCAGGCGTAGATCCGCACGAGGAAGTTGGTCCAGAAGGGCACGATGACGAGGAAGAGCCGCAGGGACTGGTTCCCGCTCCGCGCGATCGAATAGCCGCAGGGCAGGGCCACGATCAGGGTCAGGACCGTCGCGACGAGGGAGACGAGGAGGGTGCGGAAGGCGACGAGGAGGAGGGAGGGATTGGCGAGGGCGCGGTAGGCGTCCAGGGAGAGGCGGGGTTCGACGCCGCCGTAGAGGCCCTTTTCCATGAAGGAGTAGGCCACGATGATGACGAGGGGCGCCGCGAAAAAGAGGAGGAGCCAGAGCCCCTGGGGCGCCGCGTAGAGGGAGCCGTAGTTGCGCTTCGCGCTCACCGGGCCCTCCCTTCGGGATCCGGTGGCTCGCCGCCGCGGACGGCGGCGCCGGCTTCGGCGGCGGCGGTTCCCGCCGGCCGATCGACGGCGGCGGCGTGCCCGGGCGCGTCGGTCTCGACGACGACGGCGTCGCGGGCGCTCCAGGAGAGGTAGACCTCGTCCTTCCAGCGGATGTCGGGAACGCCCTCCGACCACTGCGCGTGCTGGCGGAAGACGACGAGACTGGAGCCGGGCGCTTGGCCGGCGGCGCCGGGGACGGACCGGACGAGGTACTTGGTCTGGAAGCCCGAGTAGACGGGCTCTTCCACGACGCCGCGGAAGACGTTCATCTCGGGATTGGCCGCGGGGGGCGAGCCGGCGATCCTGAGCTTTTCCGGCCGCACGGCGACCGTGACGCGGGCGCCCACCGGCGCCTCGCCGTTCGCCTCGACGAGGAGGGAGCCGTAGCCCGCGGCCTCGACCCGGGCGATGGGTCCCTGCCGCTCGACGACGGGCCCCGTGAAGAGGTTCGTGTCGCCGATGAAGCGGGCGACGAATTCCGATTTCGGATTCTCGTAGATCTGTTGGGGGCTGCCGACCTGGAGGACGCGTCCGCCGTCCATGATGGCGATGCGGTCGGAGACGGAAAGGGCCTCGGACTGGTCGTGGGTGACGTAGATGAAGGTGATGCCGACCTGGTCGTGGATGGCGTCGAGCTCGAGGAGCATGTGCTGCCTGAGCTTGGCGTCGAGGGCGGACAGCGGCTCGTCGAGGAGGAGGACCGAGGGCTCGTTGATGAGGGCCCGGGCTATCGCCACGCGCTGCTTTTGGCCGCCGGAGAGCTGGGAAGGCTTCTTGTCGGCGTGGCCCTCGAGCTGGACCAAGGCGAGATGGCGGCGGACCTGGTCCTTGATGAGGCGGCTCGGCACCTTCTTGATTCGGAGGGGAAAGGCTACGTTCTCGAACACCGTGAGATGGGGGAAGAGGGCGTAGTTCTGGAACACGGTATTGCAGTGACGCTTGTCGGGCGGGAGTCCGGAGACCTCCCTGCCGTCGATGGTCACGGAGCCGGAATCCGGATCCTCGAAGCCGGCGATGACCCTGAGGAGGGTCGTCTTGCCGCAGCCCGAAGGACCGAGGAGGGAGAAGAACTCCCCCTTCTTGATTTCCAGCGAGACGTCCTTCAGGGCCTCAAAATTCCCGAAGGACTTGCGAAGCGCCGAGACGGCGACGTCGGAGCCTTTCACTTCAGGGAGCCTCCTCGCGTTGCATAGTGTAGATGAGGTAGATATAGGGACAATCGGCGCCTTTGGTCAATATCCGGAAGGCATAAATATTCCGCGGCGGCGCATAATAATGCGGCCGACCCACTATAAGGGTGAGAGGTCGAACGGGCGGCGGCTCGGCCGGGAGGCGGCCCCGGCCGGACGGGACGCCGAGGGGCGATCGGTCCGGCCCCGGATCCCTTCAGTCCCGCCTCGAGGCCCGGAGGCGGGACTCGAGGGCGGCAAGGGCCGCGCGCTCCCCCGCCGGCAGGAGGGCGAGGAGCTCGCGCCGGAAGCGGAGGCCGAGTTCCTTCCGCTCGCGCAAGCCCTCCACCTGGGCGTCCGACCAGTGGACCTTGCGCTCCTCGCGGAAGAGGTCGTAGTCGCCGACGCGGAGCCCGTCGTCCAGGTACTCGAGGCCGAGGAGGAAGCCCTTCACGCGCTCGGCGGGCAGGAAGGAGAGGAGACGCAGGCGATACACGTCGATAGACATGAGGAAGCGGGGACTGTCCGTGCTCCAGGACTCCCCGAGGATGAGGCCGAGCTCCAGGGCGTTGACGACGCGCACGATGCGCTCG
>JAEUJG010000338.1 GCA_016794765.1 Spirochaetaceae bacterium
TTCTTGGAAGTGAACCACTGGTAGTAATTGCCCGTGAGACCCTCTTCCATCCAGTAGTAGGAGGCCTTTTCCTTGGCCACCTGCCAGCGGAGGTCGGCTACGGCGCAGACGATGGCGTTTTGCAGGCTCTTCGAGTACATCGGCACCGCGACGCGGCCGCGGCTCGTGGCGCGGTTGAAGCGGTCGAAGGGCTCCCAGCAGATGCCGTTGTCGCCGAAGGTGGGGAGGATCACCACGTAGGGCACGATCCGGTTGAGCGTGTTCTTGTAGGGGCGGCAGAAGGCCTCGCAGTCGATGCTCTCGACCCAGGCCAGGAGGCGGACGACGTTTTCCCGGCTGCCGATGTCGCGGATGCCGCCGTGGAAGTATTCCTTGGAGAGGATTGGGAAGTGGTTGCCCTGGCGGCCGATGCAGAGCTTGGTCATCTGCCTGACCGTCTCGAACTCCTGCGCCAGGGCCTGGAAGTCGGCCTTCGCGTCCCGTCCGAGCCCCTGGAGCTTTTCCGTCGTCGATTTGAGGTCTTCGCTCGCCTTTTCGAAATCCCCGATGCTCTGCAAGAGTTCCTTGTCCGCGCCGAGCATGCGCTTGAAGATCTCGCTGAATTCGGACATCGCCTTTTTCTGCACGTCGGTGTAGGGGGCGAGGATGTGGAGAAGCCCGGGCTGGCTCTCGTGTTTGCAGACGACCTCGACCTTTTCGCGGAGCAGGGACTCGAGGGAACGGCGCTCCTCGGCCCTGGCCTTCATGATGCCTTCCGAGGCGTCCCGCTTGCCCTGGGCCTTCTGCAGGATCGCGGTCATGCGGCCGCGGTCGTCGCCGCGCTGGGGCTTCGCCTCGTCGGTCGCGCTCTGGTTGATCTGGCCGGTCGCGATGGCCCGGATCCACTCGTCGACGTAGTAGACCGGCTCGTCGATCTCCTTCGCGAAGACCACCTTGCCGAGGACCTCGCGGATCTCGGGGGAAAGCAGGTTGGGGAGGAGGGCGCCGAAGCGGGTCATGAGGCGCTTGGGCATCAGCACCTGGGCGGAGGCGCAACGGAGCGCGATCTTCGCCGCGAGGTACCAATAGGCCGGGATCAGCTGCTGGCGGTAGACGCCGCGATCCTTGGGATCGGTCGTCTTCAGGTACTTCGAGAGGAGTTCGTGGAGCTTTTGCGCCTCGTCGCCTTCGCCGTTCAGGACCTTCTTGTAGTATTCGGGATCGGAAAAATAGTCCGCGGCCTGGTCTTCCTCGAACTTCGAGATCGGCGCGAAACCCTTCTTCGTCAGGTCGACGCTGCCCTCGCCGGACTTCTTTTCCTCCACCGAAACGCCGAGGTCGCCGAAGAGGGTGGCGAAGTCGGGAGGAACGGCGGCCCCGGCCGGACGGGCCTTGCCGGTCGGCTTGTATTCCTCGACGCCGCCTCCGATGAGCGCGGCGATTTCGGGATCTATGTCGTCGGACACGGGCAACTCCCTGTTTTGCGATTTCCTGTCGCCGGCTTCGCGCGGGATGGGCGAAATCACGCCGACGTTGAGCATATTCTACCGCCTCGGGCCCGCGCCTTCAAGAGAGAAGCCTAGGGCGCGTCCTTGAAGAGTATTTCCACCCGCGCGCCGGGGCCGGTCCGGCGGATTTCCCCGCCTATCTGCCGGGCGAGGGATTCGACGATGAGGCTGCCGAGCTTGTCCCCCTGCGGCGGGGCCGGATTCGGCGGGAATCCGACGCCGTCGTCCTCGACCAGGAGGGCGCAGTCCTCCCCGTCGCGGAGGAGTCGCACGGCGACCCGGCCGCGCCGTCCGTCCGGGAAGGCGTATTTGAAGGCGTTGGTCAACAGCTCGTTCAGGATGAGGCCGAGCGGCATCGCGAGCTTCGGCTCGGCCTGGAAGTCCACGAGTTCGGTCACCAAGCCGATCGAATCGGGATCGGTGACGCAGGTTGTGTAGAGGTCGCGGGACAGGTCGCCCAGATACGCGCCGAGGCCGATCTTGGCCAAGCCGGGACCGGCGTACAGACGCTCGTAGATCGAGGACATGGAATGGATGCGCGTGGCGGTCTTCCTGAGGACGGTGTTCTCCAGGCCGGCGGGCAGGCGACCCATCTCCAGGTTGAGGAGGGAGATGACCAGGTTGAGGTTGTTCTTCACCCGATGCTGGAGTTCGAGGAGGAGGATCTGCTTCTGCTCGACCAGGGCCGCGAGGTCGGCTTCCGCCCGTTTCCGCTCGGAGATGTTGAGGTGGGTGCCCACCATGTGGAGGGGCCGACCTTTCCCGTCCCGCTCGACGATCTCCCCCTGGGCCAGGAACCAGATCCAGCGCCCGTCGCGGTGGCGGATCCTCCCTTCGCACTCGTAGCGCTCGGCGCGGCCCTCGGCGCAGGCGGCCATCAGGGCGTCGGAGCGGAGCCGGTCCTCGGGATGCCAGAGCGATCGGAATCCCTCCCCCGCCAGGGCTTCGACTTCGCCGGGCGCATAGCCGTACATCTTTACCCATTCCGGGCTGAAGCTTGCCTGTCCGGAGTCGAAATGGTAGTCCCAGAGGCCGAGGCTGGCGCTTTTGACGCAGAGCCGGAGGAGATCCCGGCTCTGCTGGAGGGCGAGCTCCGATTCCTTGGCCGACGAGATGTCGAAGTGCATGCCCGAAATCCGGATCGGCGCGCCGGAGACCGACCGCTCGGTGATCCTGCCGCGATCGAGGATCCAGACCCAATGCCCGTCCTTGTGGCGCATCCTGAGTTCCAGTTGATGGGTATCGATCTCCAGCGCCTTGTAGCGCGCGGTAATCCGATCGGAGGCGGGCTTGTCGTCGGGATGGACCAGGCGGTCGAAGGTGGCGAGGCCGAGGGGCTCGAGTTCGGCCAGGCGGTAGCCCAACATTCCCGCCCAAAACTCGTTGACCGCCATGCTGTTGTCCTCGAGGCGCCAATCCCAGAGTCCGACGCCGGCCCCCTCGACGGCGAACTCGAGAAGCCCGCGCCTCCCGAGGATCCCCGCGGCGTTCACCACCGCGGCTTCCGGTCCCGTACCCCTTCCCGGCGTTTCATTCCCCGTAGCCCCGCTCCGCTGCTTGGACCCAAGGACCGCGGCGATCGCCATGCCCAGCGCCGCGTTGCCGTCGCCGCGGTTCGCCAAACCGTCGCAAGGCGGCAGGCTCGCCGTCTGGAGGGAGGCTTCGCCGTCGTGGAGGAGGAGAAGGGGCGGCGCCCCGACCTTCCCGAGGCGCGACGCCACGGCGTCGAGCTCCTTGTCCGCAAGGCCGGCAAGATCGAGGAGGACGAGCTCGGGTTCCCGCCCGCCCTTATCCCCTGCCGCCGCGTCCGCCGGGGCAAGCGCCGTCACGGCACAGCCCATGGCGGCCAGGCGGGCGCCAAGAACCTCGCGCAAGCGGCCGTCTCCCGAGATCAAGAGAAGGCGTGTGCCCGTGGGTGGCCGGATCGGGGTTGAGCCCATACCCCAAGTATCGGAGCCCGGAGTCGTGGATGCAACGGAGGGGATCCCCTTGGCATCGACCCGGGCAGCCCGCGGCGCGCGACCGCGACGCCTGGGGCTTTCGGCCTCCGCCTAGGTCCCCGGTTCGTCGCGCGCCTCTTCCCTCGCGCGCTCGAAGTCGGGAAAACGGGAGAGGAAAAGGTCCACGAGCGAGGGATCGAATTGCAGGCCCCGTTGGGCGCCGATATAGGCCAAGGCGGCGTCCTTGCTCCATGCCGCCTTGTAGGGGCGATCGGAGACCAGGGCGTCGAAGACATCCACTACGCTGACAATCCGGCCCGCCAGCGGAATCTCCGCGCCCGAAAGGCCCCTGGGGTACCCTCCTCCGTCCCAGCGCTCATGATGGCTGTAGGCGATGGTCGCCCCCATCGACAGGTAGCGGCTTTGCGACGGCCCGAGGAGTTCGTGCCCGATGGTCGTATGCCGCTTCATGATCCGAAACTCTTCCGCGTCCAGCCTGCCGGGTTTGTTGAGGATGGATTCCGGGATGGCTATCTTGCCGAGATCATGCAGGGGAGCGCTGTTGCGCAGCAATTCCACCTCCTCGGGATCCTGGCCGAGAAGCCGGGCGAAGAGGGCGGAGAGGGAGCCGATGCGCTTGAGGTGCGAGCCCGTCTTTTCGTCGTTGTAATCCGCGATCCGGCCAAGGAGGAAGAGGGTTTCCACTTCGCGCTGGACCGCCACCGCATGGGCCTTCCGCTCGGACGCGGTGGCCTCCGCGAGCCGACGGTTTTGCGATTCGAGGGTGGCGATCATGGTGTTGAAACGCCGCGCGAGGGCGCCGATCTCGTCATCGAACTCCACGGCGGCTCGGAGGGCCAGGTCGCCGGTCGCTCCGATGCTCGCCATCGCCCCAGCGAGCCTTTCCAGGGGGCCGATGAGGCGCCGCAGGTAGGCGGCGGAGAGGGCCGCGGAACACAAGAGCGCCGCGGCGAGTATCGCCAGGTTCTTGCGGAGCATGGCGTCGATGTCGGAATAGAACAGGGATACCGGTTCCGAGATCGCGATGGTCCAGCCGAAGGGCTCGAAGGCGAAGGCTATGCCGACCCGGCCTTCGCCGAGGATCTTCGCCGAAAACCAGCCCGGCCGGAGCTCAATGCGCTCCTCGGCCTCCGGGGCCGGCCCGCTTCCCCGCGGCCCCGAGGCACCGATCCGGTACAGCGGCCGGCCGGCGGCGTCGAGGACGAGGATGAGTTCTGAGTCTCCGCGAAGGAGGGAATAGGCGTAGGAGCGGAAGGACTCTTCCTGGGCCTGCCGGTATGCGGCCTCGCCGCCGAGTCCAAGGGTGCTGACGATCTCCCATTCGCTGTTCACGTAGTCCCGAAGCTGATCCGCCTTGTAGGCCAGATGGCGGTTGGCGAGCCGGGTAAGGGCTTGGCGCGACTCGAGGAAGGCCATGTAGCCGGTGATGGCCACGGTCACGAAGACGATCGGGAGGAGCGTGAGGTAGGTCTTCAGCCGTAGACTCTTCATCTCCGGCATAGTCTATACTAGGATGGATCCCAAACCAATGGCATTTACGGAGACGGGCGGCGATTGATCATGCGGCGGAAACGAACGAACAAGAAGCACGATGTCGCCGTCGTTGCGATCAACCTCGCCATCCTCGTCGGCGCCGCTTGTTTCCTGACCGTGCAGGATGCCGCCTTCAAGCGGCGCGAAAAGACGGAATCACTGCGGGAAAACAGGTTTCTCACCACGGAATGGCGGCTCATGCGGGAACTCAAGGAACGGACCGACCGCGAGCTGCGCGAGAAGGACCGGGAAATCGCCGAGCTGAATCTCCGCTATCGCCGCTTCAGGGAATCGGGTTCCTCTTCGGAGCTGCTCGCCGCGATCGAGGAGGAAATGAGGAGGGCCGAAGCGGAGCGGCAATCCATCCTCTCGTCGCGGATCCGCGCCGTCGCCGAGCTTCCGGCGCCGACGGCCACGGGCTCCCCGGCCTCTCCGCCGCGGCGGGACGCGCCGAAAGCGGCGAGCGCCGCGATCGGTGTCGCGGGCAGCGCCGAGACCGCGCTCAGCGAACTTCTGCGGCGGAGGATCACGGAGCTTGAGGAGGCCCTCGCCGCGAGCAAGGCCGGAGCGGCCGGCATCGAACGCGAGTTGCTTGTCCTCCGGCGTGAGGCCGCTGTTCCCGCAAGTCCCCGGACCGACCCGCCGCTTGCCCTCCCCACCGTTTCCCTCCCGGCGGCGGAACCGGCAGGCGGCGCCGAGGATGTGGTCGGGGCCGCGTTGGAGCTGCTGACGCGCGAGCGCGAGGCCTTGGCCGATCCCGATTCCGTTTTGGGAGTTTCCGATCTCAAGACCCGCGCCCTGCTCCGCGCCATCGTGCGCACGCCTGCCATCCGCTCGGAGTATCCGGAGCTCCTTGAAGCTCTCGATCGGTATCTTGCCCTTTCCGGCAAGGCCGAATACCTCCGCGGAAAGCGTGAGGCCCTTGACGCCCTTGCCGCCGTCCTGGAGGGCGGGGCTAGAGGGAGATAGTCACCGGCTCGGACTCGTAGGTGCCGGAAAGGGCCCGCAGGCGGTAGGTGTAGCCGGCGGACGCGTTGAGGTTGTTGAAACTCGTCCCGACCGAATCCTTGCCGTGGGTACCGCTGGCGGTGAAGGCGCTCCCATCGGTGGAGCATTCCAGCAAAAACCCCGTGAGGATTTCGGCGTCGGGGGCCGGGAAGGTCCAGGTCAAGTTGATCGTCTGGTTGCCTCCGATCCGTTCCCCCAGAAGCGTCGGCTTCGGTGGCAGGATCGTGACATAGGCGAAGGCCGTAGCGTCGCCGGCGTCGCGGAGAGTGATCCGGACCTTGCCGATGGCGCCGCCCGCGGTGTAGGTGGCGTTGGTGATGTAACCCACCCCATATGTGGCGGTTCCCGTGGACAGGTCGAAAGCGCTCGGAGCGTCGAAACGATAGGGTTTTTCGCCGCCGCTCGGAAGGAGCCCGACGCTCCCGTTCCTCTGGACCACGGCGTTGTCGACCGCGAGCGCGAGGACGACCTTGTCCTCGCCCGGAAGGATGAACTGGTCCGGCAAGGAAAAAGAATCGCAACCCGCGAGGAGTACGGCCAGAATTCCTGGAAGGCAGAGCCGCGGGAACGGTCGGTGGGGCGCCGCGTGGTCCTTCATGTCAAAATTCCTTGCAGATCGCGATCATCGGGACCGCTCCCATGATGAGTATGTCCCGATCCAGCACCGCGAGGAAGCGAAGATCGGCTCCGAGGAAGAAGTCCTTGCCGAGGTGGAACCCGGCTTGAAGGCCGGCATCGGCGTAGGGAACCGTTTTGGTCAACATTGCGTTCTCGACCTTTACCGTCAAGAAGGCCGCCCCGCCGGAGAGGCCGACCGACAGGCGCTGGGATTGGGCGGAGCCCACGCCCAGTTGCAGGTTGAGGCCGGCGGTCGTCAGGTACATGCCGCCGCCGATCACCCCGCCGTTCAGGAAGGTTCGGCTTGCCGTGACGCGCGGACCGGCCGAAAGGCTCCAATCCTTCACGATATACAGGAATCCGGCATCCAGGGCTGCGGTCGCGGCGAAGCGCGCGTAGGAGGCGAAGTCGCCGATGAAGGAAATGGCGCCCCCGTAGGCCATCGTCTCGAGGCGGTACTTCTTGTTCGTCCTGAGCGTATCGGTCACGTTGACCAGCCCCTTTGAAAAGAGGCCGCCTATTTCGGCGACACCGCCCGCCCGACCCGACCGGCCGATCTTCGCCAGTTCAAGAAGGCGGGCGAGCGTGCCATCGAGCTCTTCATCGAAGGCCAAATCCAGATTGATGCGGACCGTCATCGCCGCCGGAGGCGAACCCTTGTCCTTCAGGACCGACAAGCCGAGGTCCAGCTCGATCGTGGAGCCTTGCACCGCGTAGGCCGTCGTCAGGAGGTAGTCCGCGTCTTTCGCTTCCTTTGAAATCGAATAGCCCCGGTCGCCGAGGGCGAGTCCGAGGGAAAGATAGAGGAGCGTTTCCACTTCATGGTCGGGTCGAGCGGAGGAAAAGCGCTGGAGGACGAGGCCGTCGGCGACGGCCGCGCGGGGCATCAGGGCGAAGCCCAAGAACATGGCCAAGAGCGCGCGGCGTGGAAATGGCCGATGCCATGAGGGGGGCGGCTCCAAGCGGAATCGGCGCATTGCGGTACGATGCTGGCTCAAAAGCCCTCCAACTGTCAACACTCGCCCGCGGCCCCCTGCAAGGAATGGATCGACGTGGTCGTTTCCGCGACCGGCGGCACGATTCCGATCACCTCGTCGTTCGCGCAAACAAAAAGGCCGCCGAAAAATCGGCAGCCTTTTCTTTCGTGGAGGTGATCGGATTTGCCCTCCGCCCCACGGCCTCCTGCCTCGGGGCTCCGGGCCGGGGCGCTCGCTGGCGCGCGCCATCCATGGCGCGCTTCCGCGCCTCCGGCGCGCGCTCGCGCCCTTCAATTCCGATCACCTCATCGCGATAAAAGAAAAACGGCCACCGCAGTACGGTGACCGTTTCTTTCGTGGAGGTGATCTCCATTGCCCTCCAGGTCTCGCCATCCTGGCTCGACCTTCCGGGCCGGGGTTGGCGCTGGCGGCGAACATCCTGTTCGCCTTCCCTCGCTCCGCTCGGCGCGCCAACCCATCAATTCCGATCACCTCGCCGTTTGAGCAAATAAAAAGGCCGCCGAAAATCGGCAGCCTTTTCTTTCGTGGAGGTGATCGGAATTGAACCGACGACCTCTTGAATGCCATTCAAGCGCTCTAGCCAACTGAGCTACACCCCCGAAAGCAAGAGCATCTTACGTATTTGAGCGGAGCTTGTCAATACGATGCCAAAAAAATGGCGCGAAATTTGCGGAGAGTTTTCCCGTATCGCGGATGATGCATTTTAGCGCCGTAGGTGCGGTTCTTTGGGAACTCTCGCGGCATCCCCTTGTATAGGGGGGGGCGCGCGGGCCATACTTGTAGGGTGAACTCCACCTATAAAGCATTCGCCCTCTGCGCCCTCGGGCTGGAGCGCGTACTCTTCCGGGAGCTTGAGCATCTCGGCATCGCACCTACCGGCAAGCAGGCGGGCAGGGTGTTCTTCGAGACGGACGCGACGGGACTCCTGCGCGCGAATCTCTGGCTCCGGACCGCGGAACGCGTCCTCGTGGAAGCCGCCCGCTTCCCCGCGGCCGACTTCGACGCCCTGTTCGAGGGGGCCAAGGCTCCCGAGTGGGAGCGCTTCCTCGCCCGCGAGGACCGCCTCGTCATCGAGCGCGTGCGCACCCGCGACTCGGCGCTCTCGGCCCAGACCTCCATCCAGTCGATCGTCCACAAGGCCGTCTACGAGCGCCTCGGCGCCGTCTACCACCTCGAGCGCCTCCCCGAGACCGGCAACGAGCGCTCGGTGCGCGTCTATCTCGAGGAGGACAGCTGCCTCATCGGGATCGACACCTCCGGCGAGGCCCTGCACAAGCGCGGCTACCGCCTCGCGGCGGGCGCCGCTCCCCTCAAGGAAACCGTCGCCGCCGGCGTCCTCCTTCTCGCCGGCTGGAACCGCCGCCTTCCCCTCCTCGATCCCTTCTGCGGCTCGGGCACCCTCCTCATCGAGGCGGCCCAGTTCGGCCTCGACCACGCGCCCGGCCTCGGCCGGAGCTTCGACCTCGAGGCGATGCCGCTGGCCGAGGCCGAAGCCTTCGCCGCCGAGCGCGAGTCCGCGCGCTCCCGCATCAAGGAAGACGCCGACCTACTCATCGTGGGCAGTGACGCCGACGAGGCCGTCCTGGAGACGGCCAAGGCCAACGTGGAACGCGCGGGCCTCGCCGGCCGTGTCCAGTTCCGCGTCGGCCGCGCCGAGGACGCGACGCCGATCGCCGATACGGGCTGCCTCATCACGAATCCGCCCTACGGCGAGCGCCTTGGCACCGAGGCCGAAGCCACCGGGCTCTACACGCGCCTCGGCGGGCTTATCCCCCGCTTCGCCGGCTGGGGGCTCGGCTTCGTCACGAACCGTTCCGACTTCGGCGAGTTCTTCGGCCGCCGCGCGGTCTCCGAGCGCAAGATCATGAACGGCGCCGAGGAGCAGTGGTTCCACTGGTATCCCGTCGGTTTCGAAACCCGTCCCGAACGCGCCCCTCGCGCCAAGGATGACGAGGACTC
The DNA here is from genome assembly GCA_016794765.1 of Spirochaetaceae bacterium. GTDB lineage: Bacteria > Spirochaetota > Spirochaetia > Treponematales > Rectinemataceae > JAEUJG01. The sequence goes on from JAEUJG010000338.1 coordinate 9,565, forward strand.
CGGGGCCGAGCGCCGCCACGGCGCCGGGAAGAACCATAAGCGCGAACAGCCCCGCGCCGAGTCAGGCGAAGGCGGGCGGAAGCGCTTCGACTTCTACGGAGACCGCGACGAGAAGCCCCGCTCCTCGCCGCCGCGCCGCCCTTGGGTCGGCCCCGACAAGCCGGGCTGGATTTCCCGCCCGCCCCGCCGCGAAGAGGAAGGTTCGTCCTCGGGCGACAAGAAGCCCTACAGTGATCGGAAGCCCTACGGTGATCGGAATCCCTACGGTGATCGGAAGCCCTACGGTGACCGGCCTTCCTATGGCGACAAGAAGCCTTCCGGCGACCGCCCCGCCTACGGCGACCGCAAGCCCTACGGTGATCGGAAGCCCTTTGGTGACCGCCCCTCCTACGGCGACAAAAAATCCTACGGTGACCGCCCCGCCTACGGCGATCGGCGGCCCCAAGGAGACCGGCCAAGCGATGGCGAGCACAGGCCGCGCTCTCCCCGGGCCGATGATCGCGCTCCCGAGGCGGGCAGGCGCGAGCGCTATGTGGACTTCCGCGCCGAGCGGGAGCCGCGCCGCGACGACGGAGCCCGCCCCGCTCCCCGCCATCCCCGCCGCGACGAGGGCGACAGCCCGGCGCCGCGCCGTCCCGCGGAAGGCGGCTACGTTCGCCGCGAGGCGGGCCAGGGCGCCCGGCCCCGCCATCCCCGCCGCGACGAGGGCGACCGCCCGGCGCCGCGCCGGCCCGCCGAGGGCGGCTACGTTCGCCGCGAGGAGGGCCAGGGCGACCGGCTCCGCCATCCCCGCCGCGACGAGGGCGACCGCCCGGCGCCGCGCCGGCCCGCCGAGGGTTCCGGCGGCGAAGAGCGCGGCAAGAAGCCGAAGGTCTTCCGGATAGAGCCGGCCAAGCGTCCGCCGCAGGCCGAGGCGCCGCGGACGGAAGCCCCGAAACGCGGCCGCCCCGCCAAGACCGATCCGAAGCCTTCGGCCAAGCGTTCGAACAACGTCTTCGGCGGCGAGCGCGGCCCCGGCCGCATCGACCGGAACAAGGACTCGGGCAAATAATCCGAATCACGCGTTGACCGCCATGTGAAGAAGGCCGCTCCCCGGTGGGGCGGCCTTCGCGTATTGGTGGCCGAGCGGGGCGCCGCGGAGCTCCGCGGGACGCGTCGGGGCGCCGCCGGGTTACAGCCCTTCGGTTTCCCGCAGGGCCTCCTCCAGGGCGGCGCGGACCAGCGCGGGATCGGGCGCCGGGATGAAGCCTTCATCCTGCATGCGCCGGTACAGGGCGCGCGCGGCCTCGGCGTCGGCCTTGGCCCGGCCGTAGGCCTCTTCGCGCGTTATTTGGCGCCGGGCCAGGCCGGACCGCTTGGCCTCCTCCGCGACGCGCGCCGCCTGGATCGGGAAGACCTCGGTCTCCTCCATCGTCGGCATGATGTTGTCGGGGCCGATCCCGCGCGCCGCGGCGAAGTCCGCCAGTGCGTGCGCCGAGGCGATGGCCATTCCGTCGGTGACGCGCGTCGCGCGTGCGAGGAGGACGCCCTTGAGGAGTCCCGGGAAGCAGACCGAGTTGTTGACCTGGTTCGGGAAGTCGCCGCGGCCGGTGGCCACGATGAAGGCGCCGGC
>JAEUJG010000351.1 GCA_016794765.1 Spirochaetaceae bacterium
GGGCGGCTTCGTTCCTCTCCCCTACGGCGCGAAGCCGCAGGCCGAAGGGCGTCAGGGCAGAGGCGGCGACGATGACAAGGGCCGCGAGGGCCATGATCGCGAGCACGGGCGCGCCGGCCAGGGAGGGAGCGGGGATCACGCCCTTCGTGCCGAATAATTCCTCGGAAAGCAGCGAGGCCGCGCCGGGCGCCAGGAGGTTTGCGGCCAGGCCGGCGACGAAAACATCGGCGCGGAGCCGTCCCGCCGCGAAGCCGACAAGAAGACCGAGAAAGGCGCCTGCGAGGAGCCCGGCCGCCAAGCCAAGCGCCGCGTTGCCGGTCGCCACGGCGACCGCCGCGGCGGCGAAGGCGCCGGCGAGCATCGCGCCCTCGAGCGCCACGGAAAGGGCGCCTGCCGCTTCCGTCAGCAACCCGCCCAAGGCGGCGAGCGCAATGGGAGCGCCAGCCGCGACCCCGGCGGATACCAGCCTTGTGAATCCCTCAAGACTCATGCCCGAACTCCCTTGTCGCGGCGAAGGCGGCGGGGTGCCGCCGTCACGAGGAAGAGGACGATGGCCTTCATCACGGCGCTCGCGTCGGGGGACAGGTCCGCGAAAATGGACGAACTCCGGGCTCCGGCGTCCAGCCAGGAGAAGAACAGCGAGGCGGGAATGGCGGCCAAGGGATCGGCACCGGCCACGAGGGCCACGGAGATGCCGTTCCAGCCGATGCCGCCGGTCATGCCCTTGACCGCGCGCCCGGCCGTCCCCGCGACGAGGAGGGCGCCGGCGAGGCCATGGAGGGCGCCGGATAGCAGGAGAGGCCAGAGCTCTATGGAGGCCCCGAAGCCTTGGGCCCGCGAAAACGCCGGATTTTGGCCGTGAAGCCTGAGCTCGTAGCCGCGGCGGCTCCGCTTGAGAAGATAGGCGGCCGCCAGGGCGAGGGACAGTGCCAGGAAGATGCCGACATTGAGGGGCGCGGGCGGAGCCAGGCGCGGCAGAAGGTACCTTGTCTCAATGGCCCGCATGGCCAGCAGGTTTGAGTCGGGATCCCGGAAAGGTCCCGAGACCGCCCAGTCCACGGCAAGCAGCGTCGCCTGGGAGAAAAGGAAACTGGTCAGCAGAACCTCGGCGCCGGTCCAGCGTTCGGCGAGCGCGGAGGCAAGGGCCAGAAGGGCGGCGGCAAGGGCTGCGGCGGCGAAGGCGAGGGACAGGGCTGCCCAAGGCGGTACTGTCCCTCCAAGGATTCCACCCGAGCCCGAAGAGCCGAGCATCAAGGCCGCCGCCAGGGCCCCTAGGCTCGCCTGCCCCTCGCCTCCCAGGTTGAAGGCACCCGACTTGAAGGCGATCGCGGCGCCGAGCGCGCAGAGAACGAGGGGCGAAGCCGCGTCGAGAAGGGAAAGCAAGGCATAGCCGCTCGAAAAGGGTCCGAGGAAGAAGGAACGCAGGGCTGCCGCGGGCGATCGGCTCGCCGCCAAGGCATAGAGGGCGGCGAAGCCCAGGGCGGCCAGAAGGGCCGGCAGGGGATTGCGCGGGATGTCGGGTTTCATGCGACCCCAAGACCGGTCATGCGGCCGGCGAGGAGGGGAATGCCCGCCTCGCCCTCGTTCGGACCCGTATACACGAGGCCGCCGCGATACAAGACGCCGACGCGGTCGGCGAGCAGGAGGAGTTCCTCGAGGCTCGACGTGAGAAGCAAGATGGCTACCCC
>JAEUJG010000395.1 GCA_016794765.1 Spirochaetaceae bacterium
CCTCACACGGGGCCTGGGCCCTACCACCCGCGCCCCCCCGGGGTACACCCGCGGGCCCCCCACCCCGGGGCCGGCCCGGTTTGGGGGGGGCCGGGGGGGGGGGGGGGGGGGGGGCGAGCCCGGGACCTCGGAGTACGGCACGGACGACCTCGGCGAGCTGGCGGACAGCCTGGGGACGAGCTACCGCCAGCTGGCGCGCGTGGTCCGCCGCTTCCGGGACGAAGGCATCCTGGAGGATCGGCGCGGACGGATCCGCGTGCTCTCGCGCGAGCGGCTCGAGCCCCTCGCGCGGGAGATCTACCTCTAGCCCTGAAGTCCGCCGGCGGTCGCCGGCGCGCGCGTCAGGCGCACTCGGCGGCGGCGCCCGCGAACTGGGCCCGGTAGAGCTCGGCGTAGAAGCCGCAGGCGGCCAGGAGCCCAGCGTGGGTGCCCTGCTCGACGATCGAGCCCTTGTCCATCACGAGGATGAGCTCCGCGTCCCGGATCGTGGAGAGCCGGTGCGCGATGACGAAGCTGGTGCGGCCCTCCATGAGGGCCCGCATGGCCTTCTGGATCAGGACCTCCGTTCTCGTGTCCACCGAGCTCGTCGCCTCGTCGAGGATGAGGATGGCCGGGTCGGCCAGGACGGCGCGCGCGATGGTGATGAGCTGCTTCTGGCCCTGGGAGATGTTCGAGGCCTCCTCGTTGAGGACCGTGTCGTAGCCCTCCGGCAGGGTGCGGATGAAGTGGTCCGCGTGGGCGGTCCTGGCGGCGCGCGTGATCTCCTCCTCGGTGGCCCCGTCGCGTCCGTAGGCGATGTTCTCGCGGATGGTCCCGTTGAAGAGCCAGGCGTCCTGGAGGACCATGCCGAACATCGAGCGGAGGTCGCGCCGGCGCAGGTCGCGGATGTCCGCGCCGTCCACGCGGATCGAGCCGGCCTGGATTTCGTAAAAGCGCATGAGGAGGTTGACGAGGGTCGTCTTGCCCGCGCCCGTCGGGCCCACGACGGCGATCGTGTGGCCTTTTTTCACCTCGAGCGAGAGGTCGCGGATGAGGGGCTCCTCCGCCTTGTAGCTGAAGGCCATGCCGGAGACCGAGACCTCGCCGCGGGGCGACTCGATCCGGACGGCGTCGGCGGCGTCGGGCAACTCCTCCGCCTCGTCCAGCACCTCGAAGACGCGCTCGGCGCAGGCCACCGTGGACTGGATGATGTTGGCGATGTTGGCCGTCTGCATGATCGGCTGGGTGAAGGAGCGGGAATACTGGATGAAGGCGGTGATGTCGCCGAGCGCGAGCCGCCCCTTGGTCATCCAGACGCCGCCGACCACGGCGATGAGGACGTAGCCGAGGTTGGAGACGAAGCTCATCGCCGGGAACATGACGCCGGAGACGAACTGGGCCTTGCGGCCCGACCTGGCGAGCTCCCCGTTGATGCCGTCGAATTCCGCCAGCGCGCGCCGCTCGCGGCCGTAGGCCTTGACGACGGCGTGGCCCGAGAAGGTCTCCTCGATGTGGCCGGAGATCGCGCCGAGCTGCTTCTGCTGCGCGGCGAAGTATTTCTGCGATTTTTTGGCGACGAAGGCCGTGACGAAGACGTAGAGGGGCAGGGTGGCCGCCACGATGAGGGTCAGGACGGGGCTGATGAGGAGCATCATCACCACGAAGCCCGCGAGCTGGACGACGGAGGTGATCGCCTGGGTCACGCTCTGCTGGAGGGTCGTGGCGACGGTCTCCACGTCGTTCGTGACGCGGGAGAGGATCTCCCCGTGCGGACGCGAGTCGAAGTAGCGCAGCGGCAGGCGCCCGAGCTTGGCGTCCACCTCCTTGCGGAGCTCGTAGACCGTCTCCTGCGCGACGCCCGACATGATCCACTGGGTGGCGAACATGAAGAGCGCGGACAGGAGGTAGAGCCCGAGGAGGGTGAGGAGGATAGCGCCGATGCCGGCGTAGTCGACGGCCCCGCCGGTCGTTTCGATGGCGCGCAACGCGTCCTCGACCTGTTCGGCGGAGAAACCCGCCGCGGCGGGGGCGCCTCCGGCTCCGGCTCCCGGCCCCGGCGCGGCCGCGCCGCGGGGGCGGGCCGCGGCAAATCCGGGCGGCAGGCCGGCCAGGACGCCGAGGAGCTTCCGCGTCGCCTCCGCCTTGGCCTTGGGGTCGGCCAGGGAGGCCGGGGGCGGCAGGGCGGCGGCTTCGCGCAAC
>JAEUJG010000396.1 GCA_016794765.1 Spirochaetaceae bacterium
GAGCCCGATCCCCTTGGCGCAATCCATGGGGCTTCCGCCGCCCACGGCTACGATGAGGTCGCAACCCTTGTCACTATAGAGAAGCAAGCCCTCCCGGACCGAGGTCTCACGGGGATTGGGCTGGACTCCGTCGAACATCACCCAAGGAAGGCCCGCATCCTTGAGGGCCTCCTCGACGATGCCGCAGATGCCGGCCTCGCGCACACCGGGATCGGTGACGAGCAAGACCTTGGAGGCGCCGAATCTGAGGGAGTAGCTCCCCACCTTCCTGGCCGCACCTTCGCCGAAGAGGATCTCGGGAATGTTGAACTTGCGCAAGGGAAGCCGATCCTGGGTTTCCATACGGCTAAAGTATCGCCCAAGCGGCCCGGCCGCGCAAACGGATTTCTCCCTGCGAAGATGCCGCGCCGGGTGCGCCCCCCTTGAATATCACGCGGTTTTCTGCGAAAACTTAGGACGTGATTACCGTAACCGACCTCGCGCTCGCCTTCGGGGAGCGCTACCTTTTCAAAGACGTCAACCTGAAATTCACCCCCGGCAACTGCTACGGCATCATCGGGGCGAACGGCGCCGGCAAGTCCACCTTCTTGCGGCTCCTCTCGGGCGAGCTCAAGCAGGACAAGGGCGAAATCATCATCGGCCACGGCAAGCGGATGACGGTTCTCCAGCAGAACCACTTCGCCTTCGAGGAACACCGCGTCCTCGACACCGTGATCATGGGCTGGCAGAAGCTCTACGGCGTGATGCGGGAGCGCGAGTCGCTCTACGAGAAGGCCGACTTCTCCGAGGCCGACGGCATCCGCGCCAGCGAGCTCGAGGGCGAATTCGCCGAACTCGGCGGCTGGGAGGCCGAGGCCCAGGCGGCCATCCTCCTCTCAGGCCTCGGCGTGCCCGAGGCGCACCACGAGAAGCTCATGAAGGAGGTGGACGAAGGCGTCAAGGTCCGCGTCCTCCTCGCCCAGGCCCTCTTCGGCAATCCGGACATCCTCCTCCTCGACGAGCCGACCAACGGCCTCGACCTCGACTCCATCTCCTGGCTCGAGGACTTCCTCATCGAGTTCCCCAACATCGTCATCGTCGTCTCCCACGACCGACACTTCCTCAACGCGGTCTGCACCCACACCTGCGACATCGACTTCGGCAAGGTCCGCATGTACTCGGGCAACTACGACTTCTGGTACAAGATGAACCGGATCCTCACCCAGCAGCAGAAGGACCTGAAGAAGCGGAACGAGGAAAAGGCGAAGGACCTAAAGGAGTTCATCCAGCGTTTCTCCGCGAACGCGGCCAAGAGCAAGCAGGCGACTTCCCGCAAGAAGATCCTCGAGAAGCTCGAGCTGGCCGACTTCGTGCCCTCCTCCCGCCGCTTCCCCTACGTCGGCTTCAAGCCCGAGAGGGACGTCGGCAACAACGTCCTCAAGGTCGTCGGCCTCGAGAAGAGCTTCGAGGGCGACAAGGTCCTCGCCGGCTTCGACTTCACGGTGAACCGGGGCGACAAGATCGCCTTCGTCGGCCGCGAGCACCTGGCCAAGACGAGCTTCTTCGAGATCGCCGCCGGCGAGCAGAAGCCCGACTCGGGCGACGTCTACTGGGGCCAGACGATCAGCCATTCCTATTTTCCCAAGGACAACACGCGGCTCTTCGACTCGGACCTGTCGATCACGGACTGGCTCAAGGGCCACGCGAATTCCGACGACGACACCTACATCCGCTCCTTCCTAGGGCGCATGCTCTTCTCCGGCGACGAGGCCCTGAAGCCGGTGCGCGTCCTGTCGGGAGGCGAGAAGGTGCGCTGCATCCTCTCCAAGCTCATGCTCTCCGGCGCGAACTGCCTCATCCTCGACGAGCCGACGAACCACCTGGACCTCGAGGCGATCACGGCGCTCAACGACGGCCTCATCGAGTTCCCCGGCGTCCTTCTCTTCACGAGCCACGACCACGAGTTCGTCACCTCGATCGCCAACCGCGTCGTCGAGATCTGTCCGGGCGGCGTCATCGACCGCTACATGAGCTTCGACGATTACCTGCGCGACAAGCAGGTAGCCGAACTCCGCGACCAGTACTACCACGGCCACGTCATCGCGGAGATCTGACCCGCCTTCGCCCCGGCCAAACCCATCATTCAAAGCCGCATGTCAAACATGCGGCTTTTTCTATTTTACCGATTTAGTACGTTGGCGGTGGCGAAGGCGCCGCTGGTGAGGAAAAAGACCGAACGCCTTGACCATGTCCGCGCCCCTTCGTATGATTGAAGACCGGATCGCGGTTAACGCGATCCAAACACGTACGGAGGAAAACGTATGAAGCGTTCCGTTCTCGCTCTTCTCGTCGTCGGCCTCGCCGTCCTGGCGATGTCCTGCGGCGGCAAGGCTGCGAAGCCCGCCGACGCCGCGGGTCTCCCCACCGCCCGGCTCCTCACCGATGCCACCGGCATCGACGACAAGTCCTTCAACGCCGCCGCCTGGCGCGGCATTCTCGAGTTCTACGGCGACACCTGGGAGAACCAGGCCAAGAAGGGCAAGTCCTACGACGTCGTCACCGCCCAGACCCAGGACATGTACGTCCCGAACCTGAAGCAGGCTTCCGACGAGAAGTACGACCTCGTCGTCGTCACCGGCTTCACCTGGGCCGACGCCCTCGGCGAGGTCGCCAAGCAGTACGCCGAGCAGAAGTACATGATCGTCGACGTCGACTGGGTCGCCGGTCCGAACGTCATGCAGGTCACCTTCTCCGAGCACGAGGGTTCCTACCTCGTCGGCGTCGCGGCCGCCCTCAAGGCCCAGGCCGACGGCATCAAGGATCCGAAGTTCGGCTTCATCGGCGGCATCCCCGGCCCGGTCATCACGAAGTTCGAGATGGGCTGGATCCAGGGCATCAAGTCCGTCCTCCCCAACGCCAAGATCGTCGACTACTACGCCAACGACTGGGGCAAGCCCGAGCTCGCCAAGGCCCAGGCCAAGAACTGGTACGATTCCGGCGTGTACGCGATCTTCTCCGCCGCGGGCGGCACCGGCAACGGCACCATCGCCCAGGCCAAGGAATACCGCAGCCAGGGCAAGAACGTCTGGGCGATCGGCGTCGACTCCGACCAGTTCGCCGACGGCGTCTACGCCGAGGGCAAGTCCGCCGTCCTGACCTCCATGCTCAAGAAGGTCGAGACCGCCTCCAAGTACGCCCTCGAGGCCGTCAAGAACAAGACCTTCAAGGCCGAGGTCGTCGTCCTCGACACCAAGTCCGAGGGCGTCGGCTTCTCCGACAAGAACCCCGAGCTCGGCGCCGACATCGTCGCCAAGGTCAACGAGGCGAAGGCCAAGATCGTCGCCGGCACCGTCAAGGTCATCCCGACCTACGCCGAGGCCAAGGCCGCGAAGCTCGTTCCCGAGAACCTCCAGGCGAGCGACAAGCAGTAACAGCCCTCGAAGGTTCCGCGCGCCTTGTGGCGCGCGGGCCGAACGGCGGGGGTCCGCATTCCGCGAAGCGGGCGCGGGCCCCCGCCGTTTTCTCATTCTGGCGAGATTGGATACGACATGGACGAGTACGCCATCGAGATGCTCGACATCACGAAGGTATTCCCCGGAATCGTAGCGAACGACCGGGTTACCCTTCGGGTGCGCGAGAACGAGATACACGCCATCCTCGGGGAGAACGGCGCGGGCAAGTCGACCCTCATGTCCGTGCTCTTCGGCCTCTACGATCCCGACGGCGGCTCGATCCGCGTCAAGGGCAAAGAGGTCCGGATCAAGGACCCGAACGAGGCCACCGCCCTCGGCATCGGCATGGTGCACCAGCACTTCAAGCTCGTGCACAACTACAGCGTCACCGAGAACATCATCCTCGGCATGGAGCCGCGGAAGCGCGACGGGACCGTGGACCTCGCCGGCGCGGAGAAGCGCGTCGCCGAGCTCTCCGAGCGCTACGGCCTCATGGTCGACCCGCGCGCGAAGATCGAGACGATCACGGTCGGCATGCAGCAGCGCGTCGAGATCCTCAAGATCCTCTACCGCAACGCCGACATCCTCATCTTCGACGAGCCGACGGCCGTCCTCACGCCCCAGGAAATCGACGAGCTCATGGCGATATTCAAGCGCCTCAAGGGCGAGGGGAAGACCATCATCCTCATCACCCACAAGCTCCGCGAAATCAAGGAGGCCGCCGAGCGCTGCACGGTCCTCCGCCGCGGCCGCTTCATCGGCACGGTGGACGTCGCGCCGACGAGCGAGGAGGAGATGGCGGAGATGATGGTCGGCAGGGCCGTCAAGTTCCGCATCGACAAGGAGCCCGCCAAGCCAGGCGACGTCGTCCTCAGGATCGAGGACCTCTCCGTGATGAGCTCCAAGGGGCATCCCGCCGTCAAGGGCCTCAACCTCGAGGTCCGGGCCGGCGAGATCGTCGGCCTCGCCGGCGTCGACGGCAACGGCCAGTCCGAGCTCATCCAGGCGATCACCGGACTCAAGGCGGCCCACGCCGGCCGCATCCTCCTCGAGGGCAGGGACATCGCCCACCTCTCGATCAAGGAGCGCGTCGAGGCCGGCATCGGCCACGTCCCGGAGGACCGGCACAAGCACGGCCTCGTCCTGGACTTCCGCCTGGACGAGAACCTGGCGCTCAAGACCTACGACAGGAAACCCTTCCTGAAGGGCGGCGGCGTCATCGACTTCGCCGCGATGGCCGCGAAGGGCGCCGACCTCATCGGCCAGTACGACATCCGCGCGGGCCGCGGCCCGGCCACGAAGGCGCGGAACATGTCGGGCGGCAACCAGCAGAAGGCGATCATCGCGCGGGAGATCGACCTCTCCCCCCGCCTCCTCGTCGTCGCCCAGCCCACGCGCGGCCTCGACGTCGGCGCCATCGAGTACATCCACAAGCGCATCGTCGCGGAGCGCGACAAGGGCCGCGCCGTCCTCCTCGTCTCCTTCGAGCTCGACGAGATCATGGCCCTCTGCGACCGCATAGCCGCCATTTCCAAGGGCGAGATCGTCGGCGTCGTCGACGCCGCCTCCGCCGAGGAGCGCGCCATCGGCGCGATGATGGCCGGCGTCCGGTCGAAGAACGGCAAGCCCGACGCCGCCCAAGGAGCTTCCTGACCATGGCCTCCACCACGAAAGACCAGGCGAAGGGCGCCGCGAGGCCCAGTCTCCTCGACGCCCTCATCGCGAGCGACGGGGCGATCTCCGCCCTCGTCGTCGTTCTCGGTTTCATCTGCGGAACCCTCATCATCGTCGCGGTCGGGAAGAATCCCGCCAACATGTACGCGGCCCTGCTCCAGACCCTCACGGGCCTGGACGTAACGCGCGGCGTCTGGAACTCGCGCTACATCGGCGAGTGGCTCACCGCGTCCATGCCCCTCATCCTCTGCGGACTCTCCATGGGCTTCGCGGCGCGCACCGGCCTCTTCAACGTCGGCGCCGAGGGGCAGTACATCATGGGACTCACGGCCGCGCAGTTCGTCGCCCTCTTCGGGCCGCAGGTGCCGGGGCTCCACTGGGCCCTGGCCCTCGTCGCCGGCCTCCTGGCGGGCGCGCTCTGGGGCGGGCTCGTCGGCTGGATGAAGGCGAAGTACTCGGTTTCCGAGGTCGTCTCCACCATCATGCTGAACTACGTCGCCTACTTCCTTTCCCGCTTCCTGACCCAGCTCATCCCGGCCGCGAACACCTACCGCACGCCGAACTATCCCGAGACGGCCCTGCTCAAGAACGGCTTCTTCGAGTCGCTGACCAACGGCTCCCGCCTCAAC
>JAEUJG010000405.1 GCA_016794765.1 Spirochaetaceae bacterium
CCAAATCGCGGAAGGCGCGATCCTGAAAACCGGGTGAAAGTGGTACGAGCGAAACAAGCGAGACCATGGCGGCGGGATGGGCCGGAAGCCCGTCCGAAGCCGCCTGCCGGGAGGGACAATGAGCGTGGACGTGAAGGCGGCGCCCTTCAACCTGGGCGCGGAGGACGCGGCCTGGGTCGATAGGACGCTGAAGGCGATGAGCCTCGAGGAGAAGGTCGGCCAGATCTTCTTTCTCGAAGGGATGATGACGGGCGGCAAGAAGCTGAACGACATCATCACGAGGTACGGGCCGGGCGGCATAATGTACCGCCAGGGCCTCACGAAGATCATCGCCAGGGAGCAGCGGCGGCTCCAGGCCCTCTCGAAGATCCCGCTCTTCCTCGCGGCCAATCTCGAGGCGGGAGGCAACGGCCTCGTGAGCGACGGCACCTTCTACGGCAACAACATGACGGTGGGCGCCACGAAGGACGGCGAGAACGCGCGCCGCCTCGGCGAGATCTGCGCGAGGGAGGCGGGGGCGGTGGGCGGCAACATGGCCTTCGCCCCGGTCATCGACCTCAACCTGAACTGGCGCAATCCCATCACCAACACGCGCAGCTTCGGCGACGATCCCGAGCTCGTGGCCAGGATGGGCGCGGCCTACGTGAAGGGCGCGATGGACAATGGCTGCTCCGTCACGATCAAGCATTTTCCCGGCGACGGCTGCGACGGCCGCGACCAGCACTGCCTCACCACGGTCAACACCCTGTCGGTGGAGGACTGGATGGCCTCCTACGGCGCGGCCTACAAGGCCTGCATCGCTGCGGGGGCAGACGGCCTCATGGTCGGCCACATCGCCTTCCCCGCCTACTGCGACCGCCACGGCAAGCCGGAACTGCGCGACCTGCCGGGCACCCTCAACCCCCTCCTCCTCCAGAAGCTCCTCCGCGAGGAGCTCGGCTTCAAGGGCCTCACGATGACGGACGCCACCATGATGACCGGCTTCCTACAGGCGATGCCGCGGCGCGAGGTCGTGCCCCTCAGCATCGCGGCGGGCTGCGACATGTTCCTCTTCCAGCGCAACATGGACGAGGACTTCCGGTTCATGATGGACGGCATCAAGGACGGCGTCCTCACGGTCGAGCGCGTGGACGAGGCGGTTACCCGGATCCTCGCCACGAAGGCGGCCCGCGGCCTCCACCGGAAGAGCCTCGACGAGCTCGTTCCCGGCTCCATCCCCGAGGAGCTCCTCGCGCGGCACAAGGCCTGGGCGGTCGAGCTCGCCGACAAGGCCGTCACCCTCGTGAAGGACGAGCAGTCCCTCCTTCCCCTCGATCCCGCGCGGAAGCCGAAGATCGCCTACATCAAGCTCGGCTCGGACGCCGACATGATGGACCTCTTCAAGAAGCTCAAGGGCTGGAAGGGGGCGGCGCTCCGCCTGGCCATGAAGGCCTCCGCCCTCGTCAAGAAGCCCGAACCGAAGACGATGGACTACTTCGCCCGGCGCCTCGGCGCCGAGGGCTTCGTGGTGGAGAGCGTCGACTTCAGCGACATCTTCGCCGTCTTCAAGACCCTGGGCGCGCCCATAGAAGATTTCAAGGCGAAGTACGACGTCGTGATCTACGCTTCGAACACGCCGCCCCAGTCCAACTCCTCGAGCCTCCTCATCCAGTACGACGGGATGCTCGGCCTCGGCGCTCCCTGGATGGTCCGGGAGGTTCCGACGATGTTCGTGTCCTTCGCGAGTCCCTACCACCAGTACGACGTGCCGATGATCAAGACCTTCGTCAACGCCTACTCGGCGAACCACGCCATCGTCGACCAGCTCGTGGACAAGCTCCTCGGCCGCTCCGCCTTCAAGGGCTCTTCGCCCGTCAAGCTCACGTCGGAGGAGTTCCGGGGGGTTGTCGGGTGAAAGGCAAAATGATCCTTCCGATCGCCATCGCGGCGGCGATCGTCGTACTTATGATGATCTTCACCGGAGCCGACGGGGCCGTCTCCGGCGCCCTGGCCGGCAAGGCGAGGTGGTTCGCGAGGAGCTTCGAGACGATCGGCCAGCTTCCCTTCGTCCTCGTCGTCCTCGTCGCGCCCCAACTCCTCTTCTTCTGCGGCAAGACCAGGGCGGCCTGGGTCCGCGTCCTCATGGCGGTTCCCGCTTTCGCGTCTTCGGCCCTCGGCGCCTTTTTCGCGGCCTTCCAGACCGCCATGTACATCCACGGCGAGGAGGGCTTCGAGCCGAAGGCGGCGATGCCCTGGCTGGCCCTCGCCGCCCTGGCCCTCGTCGCGGCGACCGCCCTCGTCCTCCGGCGGATCGACCGCGGGCGCCTCGTCCCCGCGCGCCGCTTCGCCCTCATAGGCCTCTGCCTCGTCTTCGCGGACGTGTTAACGGTCGAGACGCTCAAGAACACCTTCGGCCGCGCGAGGCCCCGTGAAATCGGCGTCGACGGCGCGGTCTTCGGCCGGTGGTTCGAGCTCCACGGCAAGACCGGGCGCAAGTCCTTCCCCTCCGGCCACTCGGCCTACGCCTTCGGCGCCGTCGTCTGGGCATTTCTTTTCAAGGAGGGCGGCGCGGCAAGGCGCAAAACCTTCCGGCTCGGGCTTCTTTTCGGCGCGCTCACCGCCCTTTCGCGCGTCCTGATCGCGGCGCATTGGCCGACCGACGTCACCGCGGGCGCCGCCATCACCCTCGCCTACGTCGGCGTCCTCGCCGTCATCTTCAAGGACAAGGAGAGACTCGCATGAAGAAAGATTCCTTCGGCACCGCAGGCATCCAGGCCCAAAAGATCGGCTTTGGCGAGAAAGTGGGCTACGGCCTCGGCGATTTCGCCAGCAACCTCGTGTGGGGAGCGGTCGGCTCCTTCATGGTCTTTTTCTACACCGACATAGCGGGCATCGCCGCGGCCGCGATCGGCACGGTGATGCTCATCTCCCGCATCTTCGACGGCTTCTCCGACATCCTCATGGGCATCGTCATGGACAAGACAAAATCGAGGCACGGGAAGGCCAGGCCCTGGCTCCTCTGGATGGCCATACCCTACGGCGTCTCGGCCGTCCTCCTCTTCACCGTGCCGCCCTTCGGCGAGACCGGGAAGATCATCTACGCCTTCGTCACCTACAACCTCGCGACCACCGTCATCTACACCGCCATCAACATTCCCTACGGCGCGATGACCGCCCTCATCACGCAGGATCAGTACCAGCGCACCGTCATCAACATATTCCGCATGGTCTTCGCCATGGTCGGAGCCCTCTTCGTCAACATGGCCACCGTGCCGCTCGTCGGCGCGATGGGCGGCGGCGCGACCGGCTGGCAGCGCGCCTTCATGGTCTACGGCGCGGTCGGGGCCGTCATCTTCATGATGTGCTTCTTCTCCACCAGGGAACGCGTGAAGCCGGCCCAGGCCGAGAAGGCGGTAGTCCCCGTCAAGGAGGGCATCAAGGCCCTCAAGTACAACAAGCCCTGGATGATCATGCTCGCCCTCGGCCTCTGCGTCTTCATCGGCCAGGGACTCGGCGGCGCCAACATCTACTACGCCCAGTACATCCTCGGCGACGCGGGCAAGATGAGCCTCCTCATGATGGCCCAGTTCCTGCCGCTGATCGTCGGGCTTTTCGCCATGGCCCCTGTCATCAAGAGGCACGGCAAGCGCAACACCGCCCTCGCGGGGAGCGTCATCGGCATCGGCGGAAGCCTCGTCCAGATCGCGGCCCCGACCTCCTTCGTCCCCGTCCTCGTCGGCATGGCGATCAAGGGTTTCGCGATGGCGCCCCTCGCGGGCACCGTCTTCGCGATGATCGCCGACACCATCGAGTACGGGGAGTGGAAATCCGGCGTCCGGACCGAAGGCCTCGTCTATTCGGCCGCGAGTTTCGGCGGCAAGGTGGGCTCCGGCGTCGGCGTCGGCATGGTGGGATGGATCCTGGCCTGGGGAGGCTATGTCGCCGGCGCCCCGACCCAGTCCGCGAACGCCCTGTTCGCGATCAAGGCGATGTTCCTCTACATCCCCGTCGCCATCTCGGCGATCACGATCCTCCTCCTCCTCGCCTACAAACTCGACAAGCAGTATCCCATGATCGTGGAGGAGCTCCACAGGCGGAACAACGGCGGCGCGGAAGGACGGCAGGCCTAGCATGGTCCCGGCCCTGTCTGTCCGCGGAACGGCCACGCCGGGGGCCGTTCTCTTCGACCTCGACGGGGTCGTGACCGACACCGCCGGGCGGCATTCCGCCGCCTGGCGGCGACTGGCCCTCGAACTTCGCTGGCGCTTCGACGAGGATCTCCATGACGCCCTCCGGGGCGTCGGCCGGCTCGACGCCCTGGCCATGCTCGCGCGCCGCAACGGCTTGAGCCTGCCCGCGGATGAGGCGACGCGCCTCGCCGACCGCAAGAACGGCTACTACGTGGAGTCCTTGGCCGGCCTCCGGCCGGCCGACATCCTGCCGGGCGTAGAGCGGCTCCTGGACGAGCTCGAAGCCGCCGGCATCCGGACGGCCCTCGCCTCGGCGAGCCGCAACGCACCGGCGATAATCGCAATGCTTGGAATCGCGCGACGCTTTACCGCGGTGGTGGATCCGGACGGGATGCCCGGCAAGCCCCATCCCGCCATTTTCCTCGAGGCGGCCAGGCTCGTCGGTTCGGAGCCCTCGCTCTGCGTCGGCATCGAGGACGCCCAGGCCGGCGTCGACGCCATCAAGGCCGCGGGCATGAAGGCCGTGGCCGTCGGCGGCGACCTTCGCGGCGCGGATGCCGCGGTGGGCGACACCGAAGGTCTTACCCTCGGCCTCTTGATGAGCCTGTTCGCCGCCCGAGAGGGCGGCCCATGAGCGGTCTTTTTTTCGCGACGGCCGGCGCCGCCGGGCGCGTCGCCGCCAAGTGACAGGATACGGACAAAATCCGAACAAGGGGGGAAACATGGACGTCGAGATCCGACCGGGGCCGAAGGGGCTCGAGGGCGGCCAGCCATGGCCTGGCACCGAAGAGGAGATGAAAAAGGCGGGACTCGCCAATCCCGGCATGATGAAGGTCATGAAGCTCATGCCGAAGCGGCTCCTCGCCAAGAAGATCCGCGGGATGATGGGCTCCGAGAACCGGAACATCGCGAAAGGCAAGCTTGCGGAAAATACCTTTGGAATCGCCGGACCGAACGGCGCCGTTCCCGTGAGGAGCTACAGGCCCGAGGGCGGCGCGACGGGCCTTCCGGTCTTCGTCTACTTCCACGGCGGCGGCTGGATCGGCGGCAGCGTCGGCGTCGTGGAGAACATCTGCCGCGGCGTCGCGGACCGGGGCGACTGCGTGGCGCTCAATGTCGACTACCGTCTTGCGCCGGAGCATCCCTTCCCGCAGGGACTCGAGGACTGCCGGGCCGTCGCCGAATGGTCGTTGGCCCACGCAACCGAGCTTGGCGGGGATCCTTCCAAGGTGATCCTCGCCGGCGACTCCGCGGGCGGCAATCTCGCGACGGTCCTTGCCCTGATGGCGAGGGACGCTGGCCGGTCCGCCTACAAGGGCCAGGTCCTCATCTACGCCGCGGTGGACATGAACATGGATCCGGGCGGGGAGAAGGGCGGGGCGAATCCCCTCGGCGACCTCATCCCGAACTGGTACCTGAAAGGCGATCTGGCCCTCATGAGGGATCCGCGGGTGTCGCCGACCTGCGCCAATGACCACCGGGGTCTTCCCGCGGCCCTCGTCATCACCGCCGAGTACTGCTTCATCCGCGGGCAGGGCGAAGACTATGCGCGGAAGCTCGCGGCCGCGGGCGTTCCGGTGAAGGCTCTCCGCTACAACGGCCTCGGCCACGCCTTCCTTGACAAGGTCGGCTTGTGGCCCGAGTCCGACGTGTGCATCGAGGACATCGGCGCATGGATCAAGGAGACCTGCGGGACCTGATCACGGGAGGCAGCGGATCGGCTCCGCGTCCGCTTCCGCGGCATGAGGCTGTCAGGCGCGGCGGCGAGGTCCAAGGAGCCGCTCGAGGCCCTGGTCGACAAGCTCTTGGGCCGGTCCGGGTTCGAGGGCGTGAACCCCGTCGATCCGTTCCGCGGCGGGCCGCCGGACCGGACACGCCGGCGGCCGATATTCCGGCTTTTCCGGTGGAGGAACCTGCGTCCGCGGAGCCCGGAGAAGGCCGGACCCGCGACGGCATGGATACAAATCTCGATCGACAAGGAGAAAGTTATGCGACATGTTGCCAAAAGGATCATGGCCATGGCGATCGCGTTCGCCGTGGCGGCCGCGGGCGGTGTTTCAGCCGCCGAAGGGCGGGCGGGCGACTTTACCCTGGCCGTCGTCTGCACCAACGACACCCACGGTTACGGGCTTACTCCCAACGCGAAGAACATCGGCTTCAACCGCGTGCGGGGGTATGTCGATTCCCTCCGGTCCGAGGGGAACGCCGTTCTCCTCCTCGACTCCGGCGACGCGATAGCCGGCAACGCCATGACCAACCTGGACCGCGGCGACGGCTCGGTCGCCGTCCTCAACGCGGTCCAGTACGACGCCATGGCGATGGGAAACCATGAGAGCGACTTTGGAGTCGAGCGACTCCTCGAGCTCAAGGCCAAGATGGGCTACCCCTTCCTGGCGGCGAACGTCAAATACCAGGGCAAGGCCCCCTTCCAGGCCTATGTGGTCAAGACCGTCAATGGCGTGAATGTCGCCGTCGTCGGCGTCGTGACCCCCGAGTACGCGCGCCAGGAGCTCGCGGTCGAGGATCCCGTCGACACGCTCGCCAGGCTCATGCCCGAGCTCAGGCTGAAGGCGGGCGTGGTGATCGTGCTGGCCCACCTTGGCGAGGAGCGGCGGTTCACCGCGAAGAGGCTTGCGGAGAAAGTCCAGGGCATCGATCTCATCCTGGACGGACACGACCACCTCGCCACGCCCGGCGGAATCACGGTCGGCGATACCCTGATCCTCAATTCCGGCGCGGAGCTGAACAATATCGGCCATGCCACGCTTTCCGTCTCAGGTGGCAAGGTCGTCGCCAAGACGGCCCGTCTCGTCAACATGACCGACGAGCGGCTCAAGGCCGCCGACTCCCAGCCGGTCAGCGCGGCGATCGCCGGCGTCGCCAGGCAGGGCGACGCGATCCTCAAGAAGGTTGTCGCGACCTCTCCCGTCGATCTCGTCGGAGAGCGGACGATCATCCGCAAGGACGACACCAATCTTGGCCGCCTCGTCACGGACGCCTTCCGGGCAGACGCGGGCGCGGACGCCGCCATCATGAACGCGGGATGGATCAGGGCCGGCGCGAAGGCAGGCCCGGTAACCATGCAGGACGTCCTCAACATCCTCGCGATGGGGGGCTCCGTCGTCACCATCCCGATGAACGGGGGTGAGATCGCGAAGGCCATGGAGCTCGGCTTCTCCCTCTATCCCGAGATCAACGGCGCGTTTTTCCAGGTGAGCGGGATCACCTTCGATGTCGACACCCTGAAACCCTTCGGACAGCGCGTCGGCAACATCATGGTGGGCGGGAAGGCGATCGAGGCCGACAGGTTCTACAAGGTCGCCGTGCTCGACATCCTCGCGAACCTCGGCATACAGGGCCGGACCACGGGGGCGGTTGTCTCGGGAATGGACACCAAGCCGTTTGGCATTTTCGGCGGCGGCATCCTGAGGACGAACAGCGTCTCAACCGAGGCTCTCGCGAACTACCTCTCGACGAACGCGAACGCCTTCAAGGCTATCGAGGCCCGCCGCATGAACATCAAGTAGGGGCCTGCGCGGAATGCGGGCGCCGTCAGGTTCGGGCGCCCGCCGGAACGCGCGATCGTCCAATAGGTCCTATAGGTCCCTTACGCCGAGGAGGTCGCAGACCTGGCTTTGGCAACAAGCCAGCATCTCGCCGATCTTCCTCTTGTCATGACTGGTGACGCGATCCGCCAGGATCTTGACGCGATAGCCCGCCTTGCGCAGGTTGTAGCAGGTCGGTTTCACGCCACGGGCTTCGCCCCCGTCTGGGGGACGCCAGCGGGGGCGGGGGATACCGCCCTCCACTTGCTGATCGGCTACGACATCGAAATATCCTTCATGTTCGCGTTGATGGGAATCGTCGCCTGTTCGGGCCTGCCCCGGGACAGGAAGATGAAGATACTCGGCGTCAACAACCGGCTCTTCTTCATCGTCGTCCTGACGACGGCCTCGGTCGCCGTCGAGTGTTTCCTGAACTACCGCGGCTTGCTCGCCTGGGAGTATCCCTGGTGGAGCCGCCAGGCGCCGTGGCTGGTGTGGCTGGTCGGGTACGCGCCCTTCTTCACGATGGCCTTTGGGGTTCACGACATGGAGAGGATGCGAAGCAAGCTCGTCGCCCTGTCGGTGCTGTTCGGCACGGACCTCGCCTTGCTGGTCGGCTTCGGGGCGATTGGCTGGATGCGGCGCGAAGTGCCGCCGCCGGCCCGCCGCGTGATCGCGGCGGGCACGGAGGCGGTCCCCCGGGCGCCGTCTACGCGCAGTGGACGCGCGCGCGCTCGACAAGGAGCCGCACGACCTCCACCGAATCGTCGCCGGCCAGGCGGTTCGCCTTGAAGGAACCGCAGCGGGCGCAGCGGTGGATGACGGCGGCCTCGCCCGAGGGCTTGGCCCAGACCGCCACCGGCTCCATCGGGCCGCGGCAGGGATTGGCGCGGTCGCCCGGGCGGAGGTCCACGTGGAGGCTCCACAGGCAATGCGGGCAATGGTCGCGGTGGGCGGTGCCCGAGTCGGCGGGCGCGACCGTCACGCCGCAGCGGGAACAGACGAAGGCTTCGGTATCCGAATGGGAGTAGGTCCTTCCCTTGAAATATGATCGTTCCATGCATCCTCTGATTGGTGTTCCCCGACAGGCGGGGGTTCCTAGCGCAGGCCCTTGGTCGAGCGGTCCAGTGTGCGGCTCAGCTTGGCGATGCCCTTTTCCCAGTCGCGGCGCCGGCGCGCGGCTTCCGCGCGGTCGGCGTGGAAGGCGGCCTCCGCCTTGAGCTTCAGGTAGGAGCGGAAGCGTTCGGGGGCCAGGTCGCCCGACGCGATGGCCGCGGCGACGGCGCAGCCGGGCTCGCCGTCGTGGGCGCAGTCGGAGAAGCGGCAGGCTGCCGCCAGTTCCTCCACGTCGGGGAAGCCCGCCTCCAGGCCCTCGCCCTCGAGCCAGAGCGCCACTTCCCTCACGCCGGGCGTGTCGATGATGACGCCGCCCGAGGGCAGGGGGAAGAGGCCGGAGGCCGTCGTCTGGTGGCGGCCGCGGTCGTCGGAGGCTCGCACCGCCGTGGTCGCCTGGACCGCTCGGCCGAGAAGGGCGTTGGTCAGCGTCGACTTGCCGGCGCCGGAGCTGCCCATGAGGACGGCGCTGCGGCCGGGGGCGAGGAGGGCGCGCAGCTCCTCGACGCCCTGTCCGGTCGCGGCGCTGATTGGTACGACGCGGACGCCGGGGGCGCTGACCTCAAGGCGCGCGGCTAGGACGGGGTAGTCGCCGTCCAGGTCGATCTTGTTGAGGACGACCACGGGAGTGGAGCCGCCGTCCCAGGCCAGGGCGACACAGCGCTCCATGCGGGCCGGGCTGTAGTCGCGGCCGCAGGCCGTGAGGGCGAAGACGTAGTCCACGTTGGCCGCCAGCACCTGCCGGGCCGTGACGCGGCCCGCGGCCTGGCGGGTCAGGACGCTGTTGCGCGGCAGGACGCCGCGGACCAGGGCGAAGTCCGCCTCGGCCTGGCTCTCCAGGGCGATCCAGTCGCCGACGCGGAGGTCCAGGCCGCGGAGGGCGCCGGGGAGGCGGCAGGAGAGCTCGCCGGAAGGGGCGACGGCGCGGAAGCGGTCGGGGCCGCGGAAGACGACGCGCGCGGGGAAGTAGTCCGCCCGGGGGGCGGATTCGAGCCAGGCGCCTTCCCAGCGGGAAGACCAGCCGAAGGGGAGAAGGGAATCGAACATGGGTGCAACCTCGTGGACGCGCGCAAACCGGGGTTCGGCGCGTTGATCGCCGGCGGACGCTTCCCGGAAGGGCAAAGCCGTCGCCGTCGCCGTGTCATCGAGGAAGGATAGGAAGCTGGAGGGATCCTGAAGCTATGCCCGCCGACCCGATGACCCTAAAGGGACAGGTTCCAGAGGTTGGCCACACTATTCGACATGAACGACCTCCTTAGGGGGGGCGGGATGCGGAACGCCAAGGTTCCAAGGCGACTGTAGCGCCCGCGAGCGGTTGGCGTCAAGGGAGGGGAGGGGCCTTGGCCCACCGCGCCCTCCCGCCCGCCGCTGTTGTGTGCTACCATGCCTTCTGTGGAGGAGAAAGCATGGAACTGCTCTGCTTGGCGAGCGGCGACGACGTCGCGTATATCGAAAGCATTCGGGCCCTCCTTGAGGAGCGCGGCATCCCCGCGATGGTGAAGAACGCCTATACCCAAAACCTCTTCGGCGGCCTCAAGCCCTTCAGCGGCCATGACCCGATCGCCGGCTCCATCCAGCTGTTCATCGACGAAAAGGACTACGACGGCGCCGTCGCGGCCCTGGAGGGAAGCGGTTTCCTGCCGATGGGGGAGGACTTGGCGCCCGGGGACCAGCCCGCCGCGGCCCGGGAGGAGCCCGCCTCCCCGCCCGGGCAGGACGATGAAGCCCTGTCCGCCGCGAGACGGAAGCGGGACATCTATTTCGCCTATCTCTTGAGCGCCTCCTCCTTCCTGGTCCTGCCCTATGTCCTCAACCTGCCCCTCCTGTACCGGATCGGCAAGGAGCGCCGGACCATCGCCCTGATGCTCCTGGCGCTGGGCAGCCTGGGCTGCGGCCTGGGCCTCTTTTTCATCCTGCGGAGCGGCCTGTAGGACCCGGCGCGCGGCGGGGCCCACGCCCCCGACGGGGAGACCCACAAAGCCCAACCCGTCCCCGCCACGACACCCACGGCGGACATCCATTACCAGGAGCTGACCATGAACGGCAACCCGACCCTCGACACCCTCATGAACCGCAAGTCCACGCGGAAGTACCGACCCGAGATGCCCGAGCGCGGGGTGATCGACGCGATCCTGCGGGCGGGCCAGCAGGCGCCCTTCGCCTCCCAGCTCTACAGCGTGATCCTCTCCACCAAGGGCAAGTTCGCCTTCGGCGCGCCGGTCTCCCTCGTCATCTGCGTGGACGCGCACCGCCTCCGGCTCTTCATGAAAAAGCGCGGATGGGAGATCGTCACCAACAACCTGACCCTCCTCCTCCTCGGCATCCAGGACGCCGCCTACATGGCGCAGAACCTGGTCGTGGCCGCGGAGAGCCTGGGCCTCGGGTCCTGTTTCCTCGGCGAAAGCAGCATGAGCGCCGAGCGGGTCCGGCACCTCGCCAAGAAGCACCACCTGCCCGAGCTGGTCCTGCCCCTGGTGGAGCTCGTGCTCGGCTATCCGGCCGAGGAGGCGACGCCGCGGCCGCGCTTCCCCCTCTCCTTCACGGTTTTCGAGAACACCTATCCCGAGCTCGGGGACGAGGCCCTGGAGGAGGCGATGGCGGTGATGGACTCGGGCTACTTGGCCCAGGACTATTACAAGAAAAGCAAGGCGAAGATCCGGATCGAGGGCGACAGGAAGGACGAGTTCACCTTCGACGACTACTCCTGGACCGAGCACATCTCCCGGAAATGGGGCCAGTGGGCCGCCTCGCCGAACGATCTCCTCGAGGTCCTGGCGGAGCGGGGATTTTCGCTCGAGAAGCAGTGAAGAGAGCGGGCGCGGGAACGCCGCCCGAAAGGAGACCGCCGATGCCGAACGCCCTGACCTGGACCCTGGACTGCATGGATCAGGACTTTGAGGGGAAGTCCTGGAACGGCCCCTCCCTCATGGCGACGCTGGACCGCCTAAGCGCCGCGGAGGCCGCCTCCACCGCCACCTGGGAGGGCTACTCTGCCTGGGCGGTCCTCCTCCACCTCGCAAAGACGAAGTACGTGGTGGCGCGGGAGCTCGGCGCCGCGCTGCCCCCCTGGACCCACCCGGAGGGGCTTTGGTTCCCCGCGCCGCCCGCGATGGACGAGGCCGCCTGGGCGGCGGACCGCGCCCTCATCCGCACCCTTCACGCCGCGATGATGGCCGCCCTGCGAGCCGTCCCTGAATCCCGGCTCGACGCGCCCATGGCCGAGTTCCGCGGCAGGCCCTGGGGCCGCGTCCTTGGCTGGCTCGCGACCCACGACGCCTACCATTGCGCGCAGCTGCGGTCCATGGGGCTCCCCTCGCTCAAGGAGGCCAGGCATGAGTAAGGGAAGCCCCAAGCGGCGCGTCACCGGAATCGGGGGAGTGTTCTTCGCGGCCAAGGATCCGGCGAAGCTCCGGGCTTGGTACAAGGCCCGTCTCGGCATCGACGTCCAGGACTGGGGCGGCTCCGCCTTCAGCTGGAGCGACGCCGAGGGGAAGCCCGTCGGCGGAACCACCATCTGGTCCATCGGCCCGGGCGACGGCGACGCCTTCGCGCCGAGCGCGGCGCCCTTCATGATCAATTACCGCGTGGAGGATCTTGCGGCGCTCGTGAAGGCCCTGCGCGACGAGGGCTGCGAGGTGCTGCCGAACCTGGAAGAATCCGAGTTCGGCAAATTCGCCTGGGTGATCGATCCGGAGGGCAACAAGATCGAGCTCTGGGAGCCGCCCGCGGGGCGGTAGGACGCGGCGCGCCGGACTCAACTCACGGCGCCGAAGTTCATGATGACGTACCTGAGCCGCTGCTCCAGCAGGTCGTAGGAAAAGTACTTTCTCCCGAGCTCGAAGTTGCGGGCGACGGTCGCCTCGCGGAGCTCGGGCTCGTCGAGCAGCCTTCGGACGTGGCGGACGGTGTCGTCGGTGACGTAATTGTCGATCAGGGCGACCTGGAAGCCGATGGGCTCGATGTCGCTCTCGAAAATGGAGTAGCGGTTTACCATGAGGGGCTTCCTGCAGAAGACGGCCTCCAGGAAGGCGTTGCCGAAGCCCTCGAAGGTGGAGGGGTAGGTCACGAGGTCGGCGTTCGCGTAGCAGTCCCAGAGGTCGTAGACCTTCTTCCCCTCGGGCGTCAGGCTCCGAGAGGTCCCGAGGAGGGATCCTCCCGCGACCAGGTCGACGCCCAGCAGCCCGGCGTAGTCGACGATGCGCCTGTAGTAGTCCGAGCCCTCGTCCCGCTCCTGGTGGCTCACGAGGAGCTTGACGCGGCGGTCCTTGAGCCGGCCCGCGAGCTCGATCGCGTGCTCGATGCCCTTGCGCGCTATGACGCGGGTCGGCTGGAGGAAGAGGAGGTCGCCCTCCCTCATGCCGAGGTCGGCCTTGAGGCTGCGGTTGTAGTCGTCCAAGCCCCGCGGCTCCTCGGAGAAGTCGTGGACGTTCGGGATGACAATGCTCGAAAGGCCCCGCCGGTGCCCGAGCTGGGTCCGCGCCGCGGTGTTGATGACGACATGGTTCATCGCGTGGAGCCGCGGTGGAAAGGCCATGTCCAAATAGTCGTCGACGCCGCTCATGATGAAGCGCTGGCGCTCCCACGAGAAGTCGTGGTGGTGGCCGATGGCGGGCATGCCCGTCTCCGCCAGGACCTCGGTGATCGCGAGGCCCAGGGGTATGTGCATCGGAATCGCGAGGGCGTTCTCGACCACGAGGAGGTCGGGCTTGAAGCCCTCGATGAAGGCGTAGAGGCTCTTCTTGAGGACCTGGCGGAGGCGGTGCACCTCGCCGGTGATCCACTCGTCCCGGCAGGTCCTCCCGAAGCATCGCGCCTGGAGGGCCGCGACTTCGGGGTGGCCGAAGTAGGCCTCCTCCGCGACCATCGTCTTCTCGGGGGGACGGTCCGACTGGCCGCAGTAGTAGAAGCATTCGAAGCCCATCCGTTCCAGGACGGCCGCCCATTTGGCCGTCTCCAGGGACACGCCGTCGAAGCCCTTGAACCGCGTGGAGACGAATCCCACCCGCCGGATCTTGTTCACCTTTGTCAGGTACATCGCCCATCTCCTTCAAGAAATCCGTCCAGCCAAGCCGTGCCCAAGGGCGGCAGCGCGAGTCGATCGCCGCGGAGCCGGGGGCCTTCGCCGCCCGCCTCGCCGGACAAGCAGCTCGGGTCAAATGGCGACCCGCTCGCAGTGAAGACCCGCGGGAGGACGCAGGAGGCGGGGACCTCCGAGACGTTCACCACGGCAAGGACGGCGCCGTCTCCACTTCCCCTGACGACGGCGAAGACCGGGCCGTCGGGGGATCCCGCTCCCACCGATCCCGCCCCTCCTCGTGCCGAAAGGAACTCCCCCGAGCCGTCGGGGGCGAGGATGCGCTGGGGCGAGGCGGGATCGAAGGCGGGGCGGCGCCCCCGGGCCGTCAACAGGTTCAGGAGGCCAAGAAACGCGCGCGAACGTAGCGTCCCGGGTTCGTTCACGTCCCGCTCCAGGACGGCGGCGTCGAGGCGCTCGCGGTGCGCCGAGCGCTTGGAGCCGGTGAGGCCGGGCCCTTCGCGCCAATTCCGGGAGCCGACCAGGCTGTGGAAATAGACCGCCGGAACGCCCGCGAGGGCGGCCATCGCGGCGTGGCAGGAGAGGAAGGCCCTGATTCTCGCCGTGTCCGCCGCGCCTGGGGCGGCTATCGCGTCCAGGAAGGTCGTGTTGAGCTCGTAGGGGACGGGACCGTCCGGAGTCGACCGCTCCGAGACGAGGCTCCCGCGCTCCCGCGCCGCCGTCACGAGCCGTTCGAGCTCCGCGGGGGGGAGGAGGCCGCGCGCGGGCGTGAGGCCGATGCCGTCGTGGCTCGAGAGGAAGTTGACGTAGCTCCTCCACGGCTCCGGCTTGGGAAGGCCGGCGGCCCAAGAGGCCAGGTAGCCCGCGCTCCCGCCCACGAAGGCGTGGAGGGCCAGGGGCGGCAGCGCGAAGTTGTAGGCCAGCTGGACCTCGTCCCCTTTCCCGAAATACGAGTCGTTGATGGTCTGGGGAAGGTTGGTCTCGGAGAGGAGGACGACGCCGGGCGCCGCCTCGTCCAATACGGCTCGGAAGAGCCGCACGAGGGCATGGACCCGGGGGCGGTCCAGGCAGTCGGTACCGTCCTCCTTCCACGCGAAGGCGACGGCGTCGAGCCTGAGGATCCTCGCGCCCCGCGCGGCGTAGGAGAGGGCGGTCTCCGCCATAGCGAAAAGGACTTCCGGCTCGGCGTAGTCCAGGTCCACCTGGTCTGGGCTGAAGGTCGTCCAGGCCAGGACCTCCGAGCCGTCGTCCCTCCTGAAGCGCGTGAGGAGGGGATGGGTCCTGGGCCTGAACACCCGAGAGGCGTCGTAGCCCTCCGGCCTGGTCACGAAGAAGCGGTCGTAGGGCTTCCGTTTTCCGAGGAAGCCGCGGAACCACGTGCCCTTGGCGCTGGCGTGATTGAG
>JAEUJG010000406.1 GCA_016794765.1 Spirochaetaceae bacterium
GTGACCGGGCGAACAAGCTCGTGAGGGAAGTCGCCTACTCCCTTGATGATTTCAAGGTCGACAATTGCGAGAGAAACCGGACCACCCTGGAGGGAAAAGACCTCCTTCCCGAGAATGCCAGGGACCTGGCCGGCAAGGTGCGGGACATCATCGGGCGCGAGCGCTTCGAGATCCTTGACCTGTCCGGCAAGCTCGCGCTGGAAGCCGAGATGCGCGGCGAAGAAAAGGCGGAGGGACAGGGTCGGCGCGAAGCACAGGGCACGCGGTATTCGGTTCTTCGCGGCTTTGACGTGTTTTCTGGAATTCTCACCTTCACGGAGGAGGATGAGGACGAGGACGGCGCCGACGCGGCGTCCGTCCCCAAGCCAGGGGATTACCTTGTGCCTGTCCGCGCGGGCGAGCTGGCGCAAATCCACCGAATGCGCGCCGCCTACGACGCCATCAGGGAAGGAAAGCTGTTCAACACTTCCCTGGCATCATGCTTGTACAGCGGGCGCGCCGCGCGGAGCGCTTCCATTCCCGCCGACGCCAGCGACCGCATGGCGGGCATCAAGCGGAATCTCCTCCAGCGGAACATCAATGACGAACAGTTCCGCGCGGTGCTCAAGGCCCTTTTCGCCCCCGACCTCGCCCTTATCCAGGGCCCTCCGGGCACCGGCAAGACAACGGTTATCGCCGAGATCATCCACCAGGCGCTGGCCGAGAATCCGAAAGCTCGCATACTGCTGGCGTCACAAAGTCACCTTGCCGTGGACAACGCGCTGGAAAAGCTGCGGGGCGACCCGAACATGCGCCCGATCCGCATCGCAAGCTCATCCGAGGCCCGCTCTTCGCTCGAGGAGGAAGGCGAGCAGTACCTGGAAAGCGAGATCGACGCATGGGTCGAACGCGCCGGGGCTTCCGGATCGTGGTCACCGCGGGACAACGCCGTCGCGAGATCCTATTGGGAAAGGCTCCAAGCGCTTCCGGCGGGCGGAACCGACGATTGGACCTCTCGCTACCGCGAAAAAGCGCAACGGGAGCTCTCGAGATCCGATAGGGAGCTTCTCAGGGATAATTACATCGCCAGGGTGAATGTAGTCGCCGCCACCTGCTCCGAGTGCGGAAGAAGGAATTTCAAGGAACGATGGGTCGGAGAGCGCGGATTCGACTACGTGATAATCGACGAGGTGAGCAAAGCCTCGCCGCCCGAGCTCTTCGTGCCCCTCGTCCACGCGCGCAAGGTCATCCTGATCGGCGACCATCGACAGTTGCCGCCCATGATCGACGAGGACCTTATCGAGCAGAGACTCGTCGAGGCGGGGATGAGCGACATCGAGGGAAAGATCGAGGCGATGAAGGAGTCGCTTTTCGAGAGGCTATTCTCAACCGCACATGAGTCCATCAGGGAGACCCTGAAGACCCAATACCGCATGCACGAAAGCATCCAGGACGCCATCGAGCAGTTCTACCAGGCGGAGGGAGGCCTGAGACTCGGCCTGCCCCGCGAGGCTATGAACGCCCCCGATCTCGAAAACGCCGCG
>JAEUJG010000418.1 GCA_016794765.1 Spirochaetaceae bacterium
CGGCTGTCGGCCCGCTTCGAGGCGCTCGGCGTGACGGGTCCGCCCCGCGAGGAGCTCCAGCGCCTCCACGCGGAGCTCCACGCCCGCGTCGACCTCCTCACGGGCGGCGTCCGCGCCCTGCTGCCCCCGCCATCGGGCGCCGCGCCCGGGAGCTTCGAGGCCGAGGCCCCGCACGAGGCCTTCCTCAGGGAGTTCGTCGGCCGTTTCGACGTGGCCAGCCTCGTCATCCGCGCCTGCCTTGTCGCCATACTCTTCATCCTCGTGTTCGCCCTCTACCGCCTCCGCGCCAGTTCGAGCGAATACCGCCGCGCCAAGGAGGCCGAGGAGGACCGCGTCCGCGAGCGCGCCGCCGTCGAGGAGGCCGAAAGGTCGCGCATCGCGCGGGAACTCCACGACGAGGGCCTGCAGGGCATCATCGGCGCCCGGATGGTCCTGGAGCGCTACGCGCCCGGGATGGACGGCGAGGAGGCCGCCGCCCTCGTCGACCTGGCTCGGGCCTCCCTCGCCTCCTCCCTCGCTTCCCTGCGGGAGGTCCTCGGAAGCCTCAGTCGGCCGGCGAACCCGCCGCCCGCCGGCTTTTTGGCCTCGCTCCGGGCCCTGGCCGCACGGCTCTCGCCGGTCGGTTCCGTCCGCATCGAGGTCGAGGGGCCGGAACCCGAACTCGAGCCCGCGGCTGCGGCAGCCCTCCTCAAGATAGCGGAGGAAGCCGCCTGGAACGCGATGCGGCACTCCGGCTGCTCCCGCATCCTCTGCCGCACGGAGCGCTCCGGCGGCGACTGGCTCCTCCACATAACGGACAACGGCCGCTGGCGCGAACCCGGGGAGGACGGCCGGACGCGGCTTGGCCTGGCGGGAATGCGGGAGCGGGCCGCCGCGGCGGGACTGTCCCTCGGGATCGAAGGCGGGGAGGGAGGGACGAAGGTCCTGGTCGCGGTTCCGGCTCCGGCGCCCGCCGCCGCGGGCGGCGGGGCGACGGCGCCGCCGCGAAACCCGCGATAGGCGGCGCCGGTTTCGTGTTTTTTTTCCGCGAGTGGACATTTCTTTCCGGCGGGTTTATACTAAACCGCGAAAACCATGTATTTCAGCGGCGCAAAGGAGTCACCGTATGGATGCTAAGAACGGCCTCGTAAACTTCGGCCTCTTTATCCTGCTTTTCGTCTTCACCTTCGTGTTTTGCCTCGACGCCTTGGCCATTCCGAATACCTTCTACGGCGTCCTTGCCCTGATCGGCTATCTCGTCTGCGTGACCGCCTCCCTCTTCACCGGCTACATCTCCCGCCGCGACGGCGACGCCCTGGCCGTTTGGTACAACACCTACGCCGTCGTCGTTTCCATCGTCTTCATCTGGTACCTCACCCGCTGCGGTACCTCCTTCGGCTGGTGGTGATCGCCGACCGGGAGCTCCACGGAGCATGAAAAAAGCGGGCCGCAGGGCCCGCTTTTTTGTCGTCCGGGCCCTGTGGCGCCCGCGCCGCTTTTCCTGCCCGGCCCTGGCCGCCCCTCGGGGCGGCCGCGAGGGGCGCCCCGAAGGGCCGCTCCCCACGCCGGGGCCGGATCACTTCTTCGCCGTGCCCCGGGCCGCGCGAACCTTTTCCAGGACCTTTTCGGCCAGGATCTTGAAGCGGGCGGGCAGGAAGTCGCCTTCGGGTCCGGCGTAGCGCTCGAGGAGCCGCGTGAAGCGCTCCTCGGCCTCGACGAGCTTGCCGGTCTTGTAGGCGATGAAGGCGATCTCGTACTCGGCGTTGACGACGATGGCCGGATCGTCGCCGAAGCGGTCCAGGGCGGCCTGGTAGTAGGTGACGGCGACGGGGTACTTGTTCGTGTCGCTCGCCTCCTGGGCGCGCTGGATGAGCTCGCTCGCGGTGAGTTCCTCGGGGATGCTCTTGGGCGCGGAGGCGCAGGACGCGAGGCCGGCGGCAAGGGCCAAGCCGATAAGGGCCGCACGGAAGGCGGTGTTGAGGCTGCTTTTCATGGTTCTTCTCGCTTTAGAGGGAATAGAGTTCGTCGCTTGTCGGGAGCGCCTTGCGGAGATCCCGGATGAATTCCTGGGTGTCGCCCATGTCCTCGTAGCTGTCGCAGGCGGGAATGGAACGGCGGGCCACGGTGAAGTACTTGTAGATCTTCTCTTCGCCGATCTTCTTGCGCCACTTGCCGGCGTCGCAACGGACGCGGAGGCGGTAGCTGCCCGCGGCGTCGGCGGGCGAGGGGACGAGCTTGCAATGGATGCAGTTGGCGCAGAAGATCCTGCCGACGGCGTCGCCGTCCTCCGCGCCGAGGAGCTCCCCGTCGGCGAGGGAATCGCGCGCGCTGACCGCTTCGAGCTTTTCAACCATCCCGACCCCCTTCACCGGTCCATTATGCTATACTCCCTTTCGAGCGGTCAAGCGCGAGCGCGCCGGTCCGCCGATCGGAGTTTTTTTCATGATCGCCACCATCATCAACGCCGTCGCCATCATCCTCGGCTCCCTCTTCGGCATCCTGCTCAAGAAGAAGCTCAACGCCCGCTACGAGGCGACGGTCTTCACCGCGACCGGCATCATCGCCCTGGTCATCGGCATCCAGATGGCCCTCAAGGCCACCCACGTCCTGGCCTTCGCCCTGGCCCTCATCATCGGCGGCCTTGTCGGCACCCTCCTCGACATCGAAGGCGGTTTCCTCCGCATCGGCGAGCGGCTCAAGAAGCGCTTCGCCGCCAAGGACGAGGGCTCCACCTTCGCCTACGGCTTCCTGGACGCCTCCGTGCTCTTCTGCGCGGGCGCCATGGCCATCGTCGGCTCCTTCAAGGCCGGCACCGAGGGCGACTACTCCCTCCTCCTGACGAAGAGCGTCATGGACGGCTTCATCTCCGTGCTCTTCGCGAGCGCCATGGGCGTCGGCGTCGCCTTCTCCGCCCTTTCGGTCCTCGTTTACCAGGGGCTTTTGACTATACTTTCGGTATGGGTCGCTCCCTTCGTGTCCGAGACGATGCTCGCCGAACTCACCGGCGTGGGCGGCGCCCTGGTCATCATGATCGGCATCAACCTCCTCGGCCTCAAGAAGCTCAAGACCGCGGACTTCATCCCCGGCCTCCTCGTCACGATCCTCCTCGTGCTGGCCTTCCCCTACGTCCCTTTCCTCTAGGAGGGGCGCAACCAGGAAGGGGCGGCGCGCGTCCTATACCCGGAAGGCAGGCAGCATGAGGGGATTGAAGGCCGAACACGCCAATCGGCGCAAGGCGAGGACGGGTTTCCACGACGAATCGGGGCCCTGGTACTCGCTGGACAACGCGGCGACGATCATGCCCGCGGTGAGCGACTCCGTCGTCACCTCGCTGTTCCGCGTTTCCGCCGAGCTCGACGCGCCCGTGCACCTGCCCTCCCTGCAGGCGGCCCTGGAGCGCGTCGCCGCGCGCTTCCCCTACTTCGCGG
>JAEUJG010000477.1 GCA_016794765.1 Spirochaetaceae bacterium
CAGCCCCTTCCCGGCCGAGAAGGTCTGGGACGAGATCCCCGTCGAGGTGCAGAAGCGCATCGTCGACAAGAAGCTCAAGTTCTACGTGATCGACGGCATGGCCATCGCCGAGAGGGCCGGCATGGGCAACCGCATCAACACCGTCATGCAGACCGCCTTCTTCAAGATCTCCGGCGTCCTCCCCGAGGCCGAGGCCGTCAAGCTCATCAAGAAGTACACGGAGAAGACCTACTCGAGGAAGGGCGCCGACGTCGTCGCGAAGAACATCGCCGCCATCGACATGGCCCTCTCCGAGGTCCGCGAGGTCAAGGTCGGCGCCGTCGACTCCAAGACCAAGATGATCGCCCCCTACACCGCCGACGCCCCCGCCTTCGTCAAGGAGGTCATCGGCGAGATGATCGCCGCCCGCGGCGAGAAGCTCAAGGTCAGCCAGCTCCCCGACGACGGCACCTTCCCCACCGGCACGAGCCGGTACGAGAAGCGCAACATCGCGGAGAAGATCCCCGTCTGGAACAGCGAGCTCTGCATCCAGTGCGGCCAGTGCTCCCTCGTCTGCCCCCACGCCGTCATCCGCATGAAGGCCTACGACCCCGCCCTCCTCGCCAAGGCCCCCAAGACTTGGAAGAGCGCGGACGCCAAGCCCGCCCTCAAGGAGTTCGCCGGCCAGAAGGTGACCGTCCAGGTCAGCCCCGAGGACTGCACCGGCTGCGGCGTCTGCTGCAACACCTGCCCCGCCAAGGACAAGGCCAACCCCGAGCGCAAGGCGATCAACCTCGAGCCCCAGATGCCGCTCCGCGCCGAGGAATCCAAGAACTGGGAGTTCTTCATGAACCTCCCCAACCCCGACCCGAAGAAGCTCAACCTCGGCACCATCGTCGGCAGCCAGCTCAAGCAGCCCCTCTTCGAGTTCTCCGGCGCCTGCGCCGGCTGCGGCGAG
This sequence comes from Spirochaetaceae bacterium, assembly GCA_016794765.1. Lineage (GTDB taxonomy): Bacteria > Spirochaetota > Spirochaetia > Treponematales > Rectinemataceae > JAEUJG01. Next base: position 938 of record JAEUJG010000477.1, read on the forward strand.
ACGCCCTACGTCAAGCTCATGACCCAGCTCTTCGGCGACCGCGCGATGATCGCGAACGCCACGGGCTGCTCCTCGATCTACGGCGGCAACCTCCCGAACACGCCCTACGCCAAGCGCGCCGACGGCAAGGGTCCCGCCTGGTCCAACAGCCTCTTCGAGGACGCCGCCGAGTTCGGCATGGGCATGCGCATGACCGCGGACAAGACCTCCCAGTACGCCCGAGAGATGGTCGCCGAGTACAAGGGCAAGGGCATCCCCGCCGCCCTCGCCGACAAGATCCTCGCGAACGCGCAGGAGAGCGACGAGGCGATCGAGGCCATGCGCGCCGACGTCGCCGAGCTCAAGAAGGCCCTCGCCTCCGTCAAGGAAGGCTGGGCGGCCAACCTCGCCTCGGTCGCGGACGAAGGCCTCGTCAAGAAGTCCGTCTGGATCTTCGGCGGCGACGGCTGGGCCTACGACATCGGCTTCGGCGGCCTCGACCACGTCATCGCCTCCGGCCGCAACGTGAACCTCCTCGTCATGGACACCGAGGTCTACTCGAACACCGGCGGACAGATGTCCAAGGCCACCCCCTTCGGCGCCGTTGCCAAGTTCGCCGCGGCGGGCAAGGACGTGGCCAAGAAGGACCTCGGCATGATCGCCATGTCCTACGGCTACGTCTACGTGGCCCAGGTCGCGATGGGCGCGAACATGATGCAGACCCTCAAGGCCTTCCGCGAGGCGGAGAGCTACGACGGTCCGTCGATCATCATCGCCTACAGCCACTGCATCAACCACGGCATCGACATGATGAAGGGCATGAACCAGCAGAAGCTCACGGCCGAGGCCGGCATCTGGCCCCTCTACCGCTACGACCCCCGCCTCAAGGCCGAGGGCAAGAACCCCTTCCAGCTCGATTCCAAGGAGCCGGACTTCTCGAAGATCGAGCAGTTCATGTACTCCGAGGTGCGCTTCAAGACGCTCCGCGACGCCGATCCGGCCCGCGCCGCCGACCTCCTCAAGAAGGAGCAGGTCCTCGTCGAGCGCAGGTGGAAGGAGTACAAATATCTTTCGGAGCGCCCCTTCTAAGGGCGCGACGAAAGATCTGAGGCGATCGACGGGCGAGCGCAAGCGAACCCGTCGCCGCCAAGCCGCCAAGGCGGCTTGGCGTGCGTCCGTTCTGACGAACGGCGCCCGCTGACGCTCCGGCTTGAACCGGGCCGCCTTCGGCGCGCCGGTTAAGCCGGAGCTCAAGAGGCC
>JAEUJG010000498.1 GCA_016794765.1 Spirochaetaceae bacterium
TGCTCTTGTCCGGCTCGCCCCTCCCCGCGGCCGCGGAGTCGATGGCGTCGAGCAGCTCCTCGATTCCCTCGCCCTTGGGTCCGGAGGTCTTGGCCATGGGGAGGCCGAGGACCTCGCCGAGCGCCTTCGCGTCGATCTCGATGCCCTTGGCCCGGGCCTCGTCGCTCATGTTGAGGGCTCCGACGACCGGGATGCCGAGCTCCTGGAACTGGAGGCAGAGGTAGAGGTTGCGCTCGAGGTTCGTCGAGTCGAGGACGTCGACGATGACGTCGGGCGCCTCGTCGAGGATGAAGTCCCTCGTCACCACCTCGTCGATCGAATAGGCAGTCAGGCTATAGACGCCGGGAAGGTCGACGAAGCGGTATTCCCGGCCGCCGCGGGAGAGGCTGCCCTCGCGCTTCTCCACTGTGACGCCGGGGTAGTTGCCCACCTTGTGGTGGGCGCCGGTGAGGGCGTTGAAGAGGGTCGTCTTTCCCGCGTTGGGGTTGCCCGCGAGCGCGACCCTGAGGACGCGGGCTGAAGTCTGTATATCGCTCTGCATTCTATCCTCCTAGTCCGAGCAGCCGCGGCCGCGGCCCTGCCCGAGGCCCGCGCCCGGCGCGGATTCCTCGCGGTCGAAGCGTCCGCCCCGGCCGGCTCCCCGGCCGGCGCCGCGGCCATGCCCGCCACGGAACCCGAAGCCAGGGCGCTGGGCGCGGCTCGAGTCCCTGACGGCGCTCCAGTCGCCGACCGGCTCGATCTCGATGCCCGCCGCCTCGCTGCGGCGGATGAGGATGTCATAGCCGCGGATGCGCACCTGGAAGGGGCCGCGCAGGAAGCCGCCGCGCACGACCGCCCCCTCGGCGCCCTCCGTGAAGCCCATGTCGGCGAGACGCTTCCCGACTTCCTTGTCGAGGACGACGCGCTTGACCCTGAAGGAAGCCCCGGGAGGGGCGTCTGAAACGAACATAGAGAGAACCTCCTGGGCGCCGCTCGCGCGACGCAATAGAAAACGATAATCAATATCAAAAGCGCCACATGAAGGCGGCGGCGAAAGGCCCCTCGGCTCAGGTCATGCGCGTTTCTTAGCGCGGCAGGAAGGGCAGAGCCCCTCAAGCTCGAGGTGATGCCCTGAGGGCTCGTAGCCGAATCTGCGGTACACCGACGCCTGGGCCCGCTCGATGGCCCCGTCGCTGAACTCGACGATAGCGCCGCACTCGACGCAACGCAGGTGGTCATGGTGGGCGTGGCGGTACGCATGCTCGTAGCTCCGGGCACCGTCGTCGCGGCAGGCGGAACGGGCGAGGCCCGCCTCCTCGAGGAGGCGGATCGTCCGGAAGACGGTGGCCTGGCCGACGCTCGGGTCCGAGGCATGGACCGCGTTGTAGAGCTCTTCAGCGGTCACGTGCTTCTCAATGGCCAGGAAGGTCTCGAGGACGGTCTGTCGGGGCTTGGTCATCTTGAGGTCGTGGTCGCGGAGGTAGTCCTCGAGCACGGCGAGCTCGTCTCGAAGATCCATATTCTTCATATTGATAATCAATATCATGTATAAGCGGACTTGTCAAGCTCGGCCATCTCCTGGCGGGCGGAGCGGCGGGATGGCCGCGTCGGTCTCTTGCATCTTCAGGTAGAGTTGATCTAGCATGCCGTCGTTTCCCAGAAAGGAGCTATCAAGGTGCCGGATCCCCAGACTCCTGGAATGAGGCCAGGCCTCGGCAGGGCGATGAGCCTTCTCATTCTCGCCGGCGCCGTCGCGCTCCTGATCCTGGCGGCAGTTCTCCCCCTCCCCGGCGCCGGGCCGCTCCGGCCACGAGCCGCCGCGGACGCTCCCGCGGTCGATCGCCCCGCCGAGGTCGGCGACCCCGCGGCGGAGTCCTTCCTGCGCGAGGTCGATCGCCCGACGGGCATCCCGGCCGTCGGCAGGATCAGGGTGACGGACGACACCTTCAGCGCGGCCTACGACGAGATATACGACCATCGAGACAAGTACTACGGCCGCTCCATCGAGCTGTCCGGCTACGTCGACACCCAGGACGGGCTCGCGCCGGGCTCGTATCTCCTCGGCAGGCGCCTTCTCTGGTGCTGCGAGGAGGACGCGTACTTCATCGGCTTCCTCGTCCTGGGCGAGGGCGTCCCGCCCGAGGCGGGCAGCGCGCTCAGGGTCGTCGGGCGCATCGAAGCCGCGGCGTACCGGAATCCGGATACCGGCAAGACCTTCACCGTGCCGGCCATCCGCGTCGAATCGGTCGCTCCGGCGGAGGGCGTCTCGCCACGGGTCTTTCCGGCAGGGAGCTAGACGAGGAGCGCGACCGCGAACCCGAGCACGAGCATGCCGCCGCCGATCTCCAGGACTGAGCGCACCAGGTTCGCCGCGCGCCCCGACATCCGGCCGGCCTTCCGCAAGCCCGCCTCACGCGCCGCCAAGGCCAGTAAGCCCACCGTCGACAGCGTAAGGAACATGCCCCCGGACATGGC
>JAEUJG010000504.1 GCA_016794765.1 Spirochaetaceae bacterium
CAAGGCCTCGAGCGCCCTGTACCTCAAGATGAAAAACAAGGTCGACACGGAGCGCATCGAGCTCGACTTCTAGGAGGGCGGGCCGGGGCGCGGCAAGTCGCGCCCGGCGCCGGTTTGCCGGGCCGCCGGGCCGCGCCGCGCCGTCGGGCCGCGCCGGGCCGGGCCGGGCCGCCGGAGTCGCGGTGGCCGCCGTCCCCCGCTTGACGATCCCGATTCCTTTCTGTAAGGTTCGGCATGCGCATCGAGACCTATTTCGCGCGTCCGGAGCTCGACGGAAGGAGCCAGGGCGTCGCCGCGCGCCTCGAGCGCGCCCTTCCTTCCCCCCTCCAGCTACGCATCGTCGACGTCGTCCTCACCGACCTGCCCGCGCCCCGCGAGGTCGCGGCTGAGCTCTTCACCGATCCGGTGGTCCAGCGGCTCGCCGCCGGGCCCGCCCCCCTGGAGCCGGAGCTGTCGCGATGGGACTGGCTCGTCGAGATAGCCTTCAGGCCCGGCGTGACGGACACGCTCGCGCTCACCGCGCGGGAGGCCCTTGAGATCGCCCTCGGCGACGAGGCGACGAAGGGTCGCGCCGTGCAGACGGCCCGGCTCTACGCCCTGACGCTCCCCGGAAGCCCCGGGGAGCGTTCTGTTTTAAAGGGCGGCCACGAGGCGGTTCTGGGCGGCGCGGGCGGCCATACACCGGGCGGAGCGGGGGACGACCGAGCCGCGGTGGAGGCGGCCTTCGCCCCGCTCTGGAATCCCCTCGTCCAGTCCGCGGTCTTCGTTTCCCGCGCCGAATGGGATGCGGGGGCGCGGCTCCCCGAGCTCTACCCCTCGGTCAGCCTGGACGACCCGGCCGAGCCCGAGAGGATCGACGTCGCCTCCATGGGCGACGCCGAGCTTGAACGGCTTTCCGGCGAACGCCTCCTGGCCCTGAGCCTGGAGGAGATGGCGGCGATCCGCGGCTACTTCGGACGACCGGCCGTCCGAGCGGCGCGCGCCGCCGCCGGTCTCCCGCCCGAGGCCACCGACGTGGAGCTCGAGATGCTCGCCCAGACCTGGAGCGAGCACTGCAAGCACAAGATCTTCAACGCGGAGATCGACTACGCGGAGGCCGGCGCGCCCGGCGTCCCGCCGCGCCGCGAGACCGTCCGCTCCCTCTACAAGACCTACATCCGCTCCACGACGGAGGAGCTCAGGGCTTCGCGGCCCGACCTCCTTTCCGTCTTCACCGACAACGCGGGCGTCTTCCGCTTCGACGAGGACTTCGTCGTCTGCATGAAGGCGGAGACGCACAACTCGCCTTCGGCCCTCGACCCCTACGGCGGCGCGATGACCGGCATCGTCGGCGTCAACCGCGACATCATGGGCACCGGTATCGGCGCGGCGCCCCTCTTCAACACGAACGTGCTCTGCTTCGCCCCGCCCGCCACGCCGGACGCCGAAGTTCCCGCCGGCCTCAAGAAGCCCCGCGAGCTCCTGGAGGGCGTGCACCGCGGCATCGTGGACGGCGGCAACCAGTCGGGCATCCCGGTCGCGGCGGGCGCCTTCGTCTTCGACGAGAGCTTCATGGGCAAGCCCCTCGTCTTCTGCGGCACCGGCGGCATGATGCCGGCCAGGATCAACGGCAGGCCTTCCTGGGAGAAGGCGGTGCGGCCCGGCGCCCTGGCCGTCATGGTCGGCGGCCGCGTCGGCAAGGACGGCATCCACGGCGCGACCTTCTCGAGCCTCCAGCTCGACGAGGGCAGTCCCGCCAGCGCGGTGCAGATCGGCGATCCCATCATCCAGAAGCGCATG
>JAEUJG010000522.1 GCA_016794765.1 Spirochaetaceae bacterium
CCTCTGGCGCTATTGGGCGGACTGCCTTTCCTGGTCCGCCATCGGCGCCCGCGGCGTGGAGGCGCAGGCCCTGCGGGAGACCGCGGCGGCCCTTCCCTTCCCCTGCGGTTTCAAGAACGACCTCGCCGGCTCCCACGATTCGGCCCTGGCGGCGGCCCTCGTCGCCTCCAAGCCCTGCCGCTTCCTCGGGCTCGGGCCGGAGGGACGCGTCGCCGCCATCGAGGCGCCGGGCAATCCCCTGCCCCACCTGGTGCTTCGCGGCGGCCGCCTGCGACTGCCGTTCGCCGCGGGATGGTCCCGCCCGAACTACCTTGCCGCGAGTTCCGCGATCCGCGGTCTCGAGGCCGCCGGGCTCGAACCCGCCCTCGTCGTCGACGCTTCGCACGACAACCGCCGCCCCTTCGGCCAGGCCTTCACGGCGCGCGCCGCCCTGCGCCTGGCGCGGAGCGAAAAAAACGCCCCGCGGGGCGGCATTCGCGGCCTCATGCTCGAATCCAATCTCGAACCGGGCTGCCAGGCCCCCGCGCCCCCCGCAAGCCTGCGCTACGGCGTTTCCATCACCGACCCCTGCCTGGGTTGGGAGGAGACCGAGGCGCTGATCCTGGAGATCGACGCCCGCCTCAGGCGCCGCTCGCCGGCCTAGGGGGCGCCTTCGGCTCGTCTAGGCCCGCGGCTCGGCCGGCGGCCAAGCCCTCACTTCCATTCGCTGTGGAAGGTTTCGCCACGCGGCCTGTCGACCCGCTCGTAGCCGTGGGCGCCGAAACGGTCGCGCAGGGCCTGGAGGAGGTTCGCGGGCAGCCAGGTGCTGCGGTAGCCGTCGTAGAAGGATACCGCCGCGGCGAAGGCCGGCACGGGCGCCCCGGACTCGATCGCGCGCGCCGTCACCTTGCGGAGCGAGGGCATGCACTGGTCGAGGAGCGCCTTGAAGTGGGCGTCGAGGAGGAGCGAGGGCAGTCCGCTCTCGCGGCGATAGGCTTCGGCGATGTGGTCGAGGAAGGCCGAGCGGATGATGCAGCCCTCGCGCCAGACCAAGGCGACGCGGGAGAGATCGAGGTCCCAGCGATATTCGACGGAGGCGCGGCGCAGGAGGAGGAAGCCCTCGGCGTAGGCGACTATCTTGGCCGCGAGGAGGGCCTTCCGGAGATCCTCGATCATCGAATGCCGCTCGCCGGTCGGCGCGGCCTTGGGGCCGCCGAGCACGGCGCACGCGCCGACGCGCTCGTCCTTCAGGGCCGAAAGATCGCGGGCGAAGACCGCCTCGGCGAGAAGGCCGACCGGCGCGCCCAGTTCGAGGGCCGCCGCCGCCGCCCAGGCGCCGGTGCCCTTCTGGCCCGCGGAGTCGAGGACCTTCTCGACGAGGGGCTCGCCGTCCTCGTCCATCACGCCGAGCGCGTCCGCGGTGATGCCGACGAGGTAGCTCGAAAGATCGCCCTTGTTCCACTCGGCGAAGACCGTGCGCATCTCGTCGTGGCTCGTCTTCAGGTAGACCCGGAGGAGGTGGTAGGTCTCGGCGATGAGCTCCATGTCGGCGTATTCGATCGCGTTGTGCACCATCTTGACGAAGTGCCCCGAACCGCCGCGGCCCATCCAGTCGGCGCAGGGCTCGCCGGAGGGCACCTTGGCCGCGATCGCCTCCAGGAAGGGCCTGATGACCGGCCAAGCCTCGGGATCGCCGCCGGGCATGAGGGAAGGTCCCTTGCGCGCGCCCTCCTCGCCGCCCGAAACGCCGAGGCCGACGAAACGAACGCCCCTCTCCGCCGCGCGGAGAAGGCGCCGTTCGGTGTCGCGATAGTTGGAATTGCCGCCGTCCATCAGGATGTCGCCCTCGGCGAGGAGGGGCAGGAGGCGCTCCATGGCTTCGTCCACCGGCTCGCCGGCCTTGACCATGAGAAGGATCCTGCGCGGGGAGGCCAGGGAAGCGACGAACTCGCGCTCGTCGGCCGTCGCGACCAGCCGGGGATAGGCGGCGCCGTGCTCGGCCATGAAGGCGTCGACGCGCTCGCGGCTGCGGTTGTACACGGAGAGGCCGAAGCCCCTGTCGAGGATGTTGAGAGCGAGATTGCGCCCCATGACGGCCAGGCCGTAGAGGCCGACGTCGCTGGCTGCTTCCATCGCGAACTCCATGAGCCGGTCGGTTAACGGAACTATAGTCAAATCCGGCCGTTCTGAAAAGCCGAGGGAGCGAAAAAAAGCCATCCCGCGAAGGGATGGCGCGTTGCCGCGGGCTCTAGGCCCGGTGCGGCGGGCCGAAGACGGCCTTGAGCGGCCGACGCCGGCTCAGCCGAGGAGTATCAGCCGGCGACGATGCACTCGACGGGGCAGACGGCGGCGCAGGCGCCGCAATCGATGCACTTCGCCGGGTCGATCCAGCGGGCGCCGTTCTTCTCGCTGATCGCCTCGACCGGGCACTCGGGCTCGCAGGCGCCGCAGTTCACGCAACCATCGGTAACCTTGTAGGCCATGGAATTACCTCGCTTCGGGGGTTGATTTCGCGGGAAGTATAGCATCGCCGGGCGGGACTGGCAAGCCGCGGCGCCCGCCCCGCCGGCCGTGCCGGTCTCTCCGATGGCGCGATCAGGCGCCGCCGGAATCCCGTTCGATCCGGAACAGCCGTGAACCGTGGCGAGGCATGCGCGGCAGGTCGAGGAGACTTCCCGGCGCCAGGCGTTCACCCGTCCGCTGGTCGACGAGCGCCTTCAGGGCGGGCTCGTAACGCCGGAGCCCGGTCAAATCGAAGCTCCGCCGCTCAGCGAAGGGACGGAAGTTGAAAAAAGCGACATATCCCGCCGTGTTGTAGTAGATTTCGGGCAACTCCTTTTCCATGACGTCGATGGCGATCACGCGCCCGTCGTAGCAGTCCTTGGAAACGCGGTCGATCCTGGCCAAGTCTCCGAAGGCGGCCTCGGACAGTGTGGAAAAATCGTCGGAATACATGAGGATGCCGCCGGAGACGGCGATGGCGTCCATTTGCGCCTCGCGCTCGGCGGGCTTGAGCTTCGTGCCGCTGTCCCGGATCATCACGCAATCGGGATCGTTCAGCCAGAGTCGCTTGTGCATGGGGCTGCGGACCATGAAATTGCGCATGGAATTGCGGGCCCCCACCATGGCTCCCGTGCGGAGGAGCTTTCCCGAGGGCTTGATCCAGAAATCCCCGGTGTCGGGGCCGACGCGCATGGCGTCCACGAGACCGATGCCCGCCGACAGGGGCATGCCGCAACCGATTATCACCGTCGAAGGCCCCGCCGCCTCGCGGATCCGGCGCATGCCCTCCTTCAGCACCATGCTCCGCGACAGCCCGAGTTCGTGGTAGGCGCCTCCCCGCAGGCAGGCGGAGAAGAGGAAATCGCACTTCAGGTACTCGAAGCCCCAGTCCTCGACCATGGTCCGGACGACCTCGCCCACATATTCCGCAACCCTGGGGTGGGTGACGTCGAGCCCGTAATAAAAGCCCTTCCAGATCGGATTGAATCCCGCCCTGAGCCGCTTGCCGTACTCGTCCTTGATCATGTACTCGGGATGGAGCCGCGCCAGTTCCGACCGCCCCGACGCGGAGAAGGGCGCGAGCCAAAGCCCGGGCCGCATCCCGGCGGCGCGGATCGCGTCGGCCAACTCGCGCATGCGCCTCTCGAAGGCGGGCTTCTGGACGAGCCAGTCGCCCACCGCGGCCTGGTAGCCGTCGTCGATCTGGAAAAAATCAAAGCCGAGGCCGCGGTCCTTGAGCGCGGCGAGGTTGCGGTAGAGGATCTCGGGCGTTATGCGATCGTAATACTGGTACCACGAGCACCAGCCCCGGAGGTTGCGGGCGGGCGGGGCGTAGCCGAGCTGGTCCCGGATCCCGTTGAAGTAGGCCTGCTCGACCTCGGGCCTCGCGCCGGAAAGGAAGACCATGCCGTCGAGTTCGATGCCCTCCCCGGCCTCGAGCATCTGGCGCCCGAAATCGTAGATGAGCTCGACGTAGCTGCCGCGGCCCCGGTCGGTGACGTTGAGGATCACGTAGAAAAACTGGTCGAAGGGCGGCAACTGGCCCACGAGCCAGGACTGGCCGGCCTCGAGGTCCTGGACGATGGAATACATCTCCGAGGACAGGAGGCCCGGCGTGTTCGAGGGGAGGTTGGCCATGTTCGAGGTGACGAGTGATACGAGGCCGAGCCGCGGCCGGAGCGGTTTTTCGGTGACGCGATAGCTCCTCGCCGTCGACCAGGACTGGTAGCCGTTCCGCAGGAAGGAAATCCTCCGGGGATCGCAACCTTCCAGGAAGGGCCCGAGCCCGCCCTCGGCGGGAAAGCGGAGCCTGGTCAGCCGGATGGAGGAGCGGCTGACGTTGGTCAGGCGGAGCGTGTAGCGGGATCCGCCGTCGATCTCCTCCCGCCGGCCCTTGACCTCGACGATCCCGTTCCCGTAGTGCACGGAATCCCCGTCGTCGTCCGGGCCGCGGATCGTCTCCAGGTGGTAGCTCCGCCTCTCGATGCCTCTCTTGAGCTCGATGCGGGCGCGGGGAAAGAACGCGGAAAGAGGGCCATAGCGCCGTGCGTCCATGACAGCCTCCTTTCACCAACAACTATAGCCGCCGCGGCCCCCGGCGCAAGTTCCCCGGGATGGTTGACTCGCACGGGCGCGATCCATATCTTTAAAGTCCATGAAAGATGTCACCGTCGGTTTGTTCAACGATTGCTACGTCCCGATAATGGACGGAGTGACGCTCACCGTGCGCAACTACGCGTACTGGCTCAACAAGACGCTCGGCCCCACCTACGTGGTGACGCCCTACGTGCCCCAGCACGTCGACAACGAGCCCTTCCCCGTGATCCGCTTCCTTTCCCTGCCGACGATCGTCCGCCCCCCCTACCGCTTCGGCATTCCCGACCTCGACCTGCGGCTCCAGATCCTCCTGAAGCGCCGGGATTTCTCCATCATCCACGCCCACTCCCCCTTCGGCGCCGGGCAGGTCGCGCTCAAGACCGCGAGGGAAAAGGGCGTGCCGATCGTGGCGACCTTCCACTCGAAGTACCGCGACGACCTCCAGAGGGTCATGCCCATCAAGCCCATCGTCGACGACCAGATCAAGCGCATCGTCGAATTCTACTATTCGGTGAACCACGTCTGGGTCCCCCAGGAATCGGTGGCCGCCACCCTCCGCGAGTACGGCTACAAGGGCCCCTACAAGGTCGTCGAGAACGGCATCGACCTGAAGCCCCCCGCGACCATCGCGCCCTTCAGGGAGCGGGGCGCCGCCCATCTCGGCCTCCCGGAAGACCTCTTCGTCGGCCTCTTCGTCGGCCAGCACATTTTCGAGAAGAACCTCGAGCTCCTCGTCCGGTCCCTCCCCGCCGTCATGGACGCGGTGCCGAACTTCCGCATGGTCTTCGTGGGCCAGGGCTACGCCAAGGAACGGCTCAAGGAGATCGCCGCCGAGCTCGGCATCGCGGAAAAAATCGTGTTCCACGACGTCGTCTACGACCGCGAGATCCTCAAGTCCATTTATGCCCGGGCGGATCTCTTCCTCTTCCCCTCGCTCTACGACAACGCGCCGCTCGTCGTCAGGGAAGCGGCGGCCTTCAGGACGCCGGCCCTCCTCATCAAGGGATCGACCGCGGCCGAGGTGATCAAGGACGGGGAGAACGGCTTCCTTTCGCCGAACGATCCCGTGGACTACGCCGCCCGCATCGTTTCCATCGTCGGCGACCGACGCGGCCTCGAAACCGCCGGCTTCGGCGCCCAGCGGACGCTTTGCAAGAGCTGGGAGGACGTGCTCCGGGAAGTCCGGGACCAGTACCTCGAGATCCTCTCGCACTGGGCCCGCTGAGCCGGCCGGCCGCCGCCGCGGGATGCCGCGCGGCGGCGACCGCGGGACGAAGCGAGACGGGAAGCCCCCTTCCGCCGCGCGAACGCGTTGACCCCGGGCCTCCCGCGCGCTATCATCTCGCGGGGGGCTCCGCATGAAAGACCAGCTCATCGTCAAGAACCTGCCTTTCATCAAGATCCTGCCGGCCTGGGCCCAGGAGCTTTCCTACAAGTACTGCTCCAAGACGGCGAACCTCTACATCGTCCACGGCAACATCCGCGACTTCCTCCCGCACAAGATGAACGAGGGCGAGTTCATCTTCGTGAAGATCCAAGAATACGTCTCCGACGTCCTTTTCGGGAACCGCGACCTCATCGTCTACTACGACCGCTCGAGCGGCGTCTCCTTCTGCACGCCCGAGATGCGCAAGGACTACCTGAAGACGATGCGGGAGCGCCATGTCGACGCCGAGGACGCCGAGCTCCTTTCCAACGAGCCCCTCAAGGCCTTCGCCTATCTCGAGGAGTATTTCCTCCTCCTCATCCCGCAGAAGAAGCGCATCGTCCTCATCGCGGACTACGCGGAGACCCTCGCTCCCGCGAGCGACGTGGCCCGGCTGTCCGAGGAGGACCGCTACTCCTTCGTGACGCTCAACCGCTGGTCGCACGAGCCGGTGTTCACGCGCGGCGACGTGTCGATCATCCTCCTCACGGAGAATCTCGCCGACCTCAATCCCCGCGTCGTCGCGAGCCCGAGCACCGTCAAGGTGGAGATCCCCATCCCCGACCAGGGCATCCGCGCCCAGTTCCTCCGCTTCCTCGAAGGGCGCAACACCCTCCTCCTCGACAAGGGCCTGTCCTGCGAGCAGGTGGCCGCGGTGGCGAGCGGCCTCAACCTCATGAATCTGAACCGCCTGGCCGCGGAGAGCTGGCAGGAGGACCGGCCCATCTCGATGGACTACCTCCGCGAGAAGAAAAAGGAGATCATCGAGGGCGAGGCGGCGGGCCTCCTCGAGTTCCTCGAGACCGACCACGACCTCTCCTACGTGTCCGGCCACGATTTCGTGAAGCGGCGCCTCAAGAACGCCTCGCGCGCCATCAAGCAGGGCCGGCTCGACGTCCTCCCCATGGGCTACCTCATCGCCGGCCCCGTGGGCACGGGCAAGAGCTTCCTCGTCTCCGCCTTCGCGGGCGAGATCGGCGTGCCGATGGTCAAGTTCCGCAACTTCCGCTCCAAGTGGCAGGGCGTCACGGAATCGAACCTCGAGAAGGTGCTCTCCATCCTCAAGGCCATGTCGCCCGTCGCCGTGATGATCGACGAGGCCGACGCCTTCCTCGGCGACCGCAACCAGGACGGGGATTCCGGCACCTCGAACCGCGTCTTCTCGCAGATCGCGAGCTTCATGGGCAACACGGAGTTCCGCGGCAAGATCATCTGGTTTCTCATCACCTGCCGCCCCGACCTCCTGCCCATCGACTTGAAAAGGCAGGGCCGCGCCGAGGAGCACCTCGCCCTCTTCTATCCCGATTCGGACGACGAGAAGATCGCCCTCTTCGACACGCTCGTGCGCAAGCTCGACCTCTCCATCCGCAAGTTCCCGGTCTCGGACCTCCTGCGCCGCTTCCGCCACGAATTTTCCGGCGCCGACCTCGAGGCGGTGCTGATCCGCGCGAAATTCCGCGCCGCGATGGAGGCCCGCACCTTCGTAACGCGGGAGGACATGGAAGAGGTGATGGGCGATTTCGTGCCGCCGGCCTATCCGCACGAAATCGAGCTGCAGAACCTCGTCGCCGTCCTCGAGTGCACCTCGAAGGAGATGGTGCCGAGGCGCCTCCAGAACCTGGATCGGGCCAAGCTCGTGAAGGACATCCGCGAGCTCAAGGCCCTTCTCGGCGAACGCGAGTGATCCAGGCTGTGGCCTTCGGGCCCCTTCCGGACTAGAATAGAGGCATGGAGCGCTACAAGGTCTCGAACGGCGTCTGGTTCGTGCGCATCCCGGAAGCCGACCTGTCGGTCCTCTGCGGTTGCCCGCCGGACGTGGTAAAGCATCTCATGCGGCGGGGCCTCGTCGCGGAGGCCTCGAAACGGGGCACGGTATACGAATCCGGGCCGAACGCCATCCTCCTTTCGGACGTCGCGGTGCAGGGCGGCTCCTTCTCCAACATGACGGAGTTCCCCCTCCTCCAGATGTTCTACCGGCAGGGCATGATCCTGCCGGGCCACGTCAACAACACGGGGCGGAAGCCCCTCATCATCGGCCTCCTCGCGCAGATCCAGGCCCAATCCGCCTATGTCGCCACGGGCACCTACGGCCTCGAGAACGAGGAGGAGCTCGTCGCGGCCGGCGTGCGCCAGGATCTGGCGGCGGAAATCATGCGCTACAAGCTCCTTTTCGCGCACGGCAAGCTCAAGGGCCTCGGCGAGATCGCGGAATTCGCCCCGACCGACTCCGGCCGGGCCGAGCTGCCCGGCGGCGTCACGATCCTCCGCAAGGGACTCAACCTGTACTCCTTCCGGCGCGGGGACGAGGTGGTCGAGGTGGACATGAACCTGGCCCCCGGCGAAAGCTACGAAAGCCCCGTCCGCCACGAATTCCACCGGGTCGACCTCGACTACTTCTCCGTCGTCCATTCCGGCGAAGGCAACGGCTGGGACAAGGACCGCCCCTGCATGTCGAGCATCGTGGTCTTCCAGGGAAGGATCTACCTCATCGACACCGGGCCCTACGTCCTTGATTCGCTCACCGCCCTCGGCATCTCGGTCAACGAGATCGAAGGTATCTTCCACACCCACGCCCACGACGACCATTTCGCCGGCCTCACCTCGCTCGTGCGCACCGACCACCGCATCAAGTACTACGCGGCCCCCCTTGTCCGCGCCGCGGTGATGAAGAAACTCTCCGCGGTCATGAACCTGCCCGAGCGCCGCTTCTCCAGCGCCTTCGAGTTCCACGACCTGGAATTGGGCCGATGGAACGAGGTCGAGGGCCTCGAGGTGCAGCCGGTGCTGTCGCTCCACCCGGTGGAGACCACCGTGCTCTTTTTCCGCGCGCGCTCGGCCGAGGGGCCCAAGACCTACGCCCACCTCGCGGACATTCCGCCCTTCCCCGTCCTGGAGGAGTTCTTCCAACCGAAGCCGGGCGCGGACGACCTGTCCGAACGCCTCCGCGAGAGCATGAGCCGCTCCCTCCTCCAGCCCGTCGACCTCAAGAAGATCGACTCGGGCGGCGGCATGATCCACGGGCGAGCCGTGGACTTCGAAGGGGACCAGTCGAGGAAGATCGTCCTGTCGCACATCGCGGGCGAGCTCTCGGCGGCGGAGAAGGAGATCGGCTCCAACGCCTCCTTCGGCCAGCAGGACGTCCTCATCGAGTCGAGGATCGACTACGCGGGCCGCGCGGCGGAGCGCCATCTCTCCGCCCACTTCCCCGAGGTCCCGCCCCGGGAGCTCGGGCCGCTCCTCAACTGCCCCCTCCTCCGGCTCAATCCGGGCCACGTCATCCTGCGGAAGGGCGGCCGGAGCGCGGCCGTCTACCTGATCGCGAACGGCGTCGTCGAGACCATCGACGCCAAGGCCGGCGTCGAGCACATGCTGTCGGCCGGCACGATGATCGGCCATCTCGACGCGCTCTCGGGCCAGCCCTCGCGGCGGACCTACCGCGCGCGAAGCTCGGTCACCGCGCTCGAGATACCCGCGGAGCTCTTCGAGGAATTCGCCAAGCGGAACTACGATCCCGGCGAGATGAAACGGCTCCTCGAGATCGAGCTCTTCCTGCAGGGGACGCGGCTCTTCGGCGAGATGATCTCCAGCGCGGTCCAGCTCCGCGTGGCGAGGAGCGTCTCGGCGGTGGCCCTGGAGACCGGCGCTCCGCTGCCTGACGCGAAGGTCCCTTCCATCGTCGTTTCGCGGACGGGAGAGCTGAGGATCAGCATCGACGCCTGCGAGGTCGACCGCGTGGGCTCCGGCGGTTTTTACGGCGAGGAAAGCCTCTTCCTGGACCGCCCCGCCCTCATGTCCGCCGAGGTGGTCGCCGGGGGCGAATTCCTCTACGTCCCGGCCGCCGCCATCCGCGACGTGCCCATCGTCGAATGGAAGCTCCTCGAGGAATATGACCGCCGCATAACGCGCTTCGGGAGCCAGCAGGCCGAGCGCCGGGCCTAGGAGGCCGGGCAAACCGGCGCCGCCGGCCGGGCCGCCCCGCGCCGCCGGCTAGGCGGCCAGCTTGGCGAGGTAGGCGTAACAGACGCGGGCGAGGCGGGCGCAGTCCTCGGGGCTCGTGTAATAACCGCCGCCCGAAGTCTCCTGCCTGATAACCACCGTGCCGAATTCCCCGTCGCCGCCCGGCTCGACCTCGAAGCCCTCCGCCCGGAGCCGCCGCGCCAGGGCGTGGGCGGGGCCGTCGGAGCCCCGCGTCAGCACCACCGCGTAGAGGTAGGGCACGTTGCCGTTCGGCCCCTTGTTGACGGCCGCCTGGATCTGCACGCCCACGAGGTCGGCGGGAGGACGCTTGAGCTCGAGCATCAGGCGAAGGTCCTCGGGAATGTCCCGCCCGGCCGGGTCCTTGTCGAAGCGGAAATACGGCGCGACGGCCACCGACGGCGGCGGCTCCACGGCGAGCACGGCCTTGAAGGACGGCATCTTGAAATCGATCTCCGCGGGCAGGAAGATCCGCACGCGCCCGAAGAAGAGAGCCGGCACGAGGAAGAGGAAGGCGTTCGCCGCGAGGAAGGAAACGTCGAGGCGGCCGGCGCCGAGGCCCACGAGGACCGCGAGGGCGGCCACCGGCGCCAGGAGCCCCGCGAGGACGCCCGTGGAGACCGAACGCACCTTCTTCCGGAGCTTGCGCGAGGCGCGCAGGCCATCCTCCAGGCGGTCGATCTCCGCCATCGTGACCGGCCGCCATTCCTCCAGCCCCTGGTCGTCGGGCTTGTTGGTCGCCGGCTTCAGCGCGAGGGGAAACCAGCCCGCGACGACGAAAAGGACGCCCAAAAAGGCAAGGCGCGGCAGGAAAAGCTGGGTCCCGGCGCCGAGGAGGTAGAGGCCCCCCGCCAGGACGAGTCGGGCGGGCAGGCCGAGCCCGAAGTACCTGAAATCGCTCGTCATGACGCACACTCCTTTCCGCAGGGGGTTCCACGGGCCTCCGGTCGCTCAAGGCCGCCTTCGAGTTCCGCGACGCCGACCGCCGACCAATAAAGGGGACAGGCGCCCTGGCAGGCGACGAAGCTGGCGCAGCCCGAACAGGCGGCCGGCGCCGTCTCCTTGCGCTTGAGCCGGCCCGCGCGCTCGGAAAACCAGATCTCGGCGAAGGGCCGCTCGAGGAGGTTGCCGAGGGGCTCGGGCCAGGAGGAACAAGGCAGGACGTCCCCGCGGGGATTGACGTGGAGCAGGCCGTCGGCCGCGGCGCAGCTCTTGTTGCCGAGACCCCGGGCGACGGGGTTGTAAAGGCAGTAGGGCGTCGGGCTGTACCAGAGGAAATCGAGGCCTTCGCGGTGCGCCGTCTTGCGTACGGCGTCCACGACCCGGCCGATCTCCGAGTAGGGCACGAAAAGCCCCTCCTCGCCGAGCCCGCGCCCCGAGGGGATGAAGAGGTTCATCGAAAAGCGGGAGACGCCGAGCCCTTTCAGGAAGGCGGGGAGCGAGGCCAGGCCGGCGCGGTTGGCCGCGGTGACCGTCGTGTTCGTCTGTACCGAGACGCCTGCCGCGCGGAGCGCCGCGATGCCAGCGACCGTGCGGCGCCACGCGCCTTCGAGGCCGCAAAGCGCGTCGTGCGTCGCCGGATCCGCGCTCTCGAGGCTCACCTGCGCCGTGTCGATGCCGGCCGCCTTGAGGCGCTTGGCGCGCTCGGGCGTCGCCAGGCTGCCGTTCGTGATGAGGTTGACCCGGAGGCCGCGCGCGACCGCGTGGGCCGCGAGTTCCTCTAGGTCCCCGCGGAGGAGGGGCTCGCCTCCCGTGAAGGAGAAGAAGGGTATCTTGGCGACGTCCTTGAAAAGATCGATGATCCGCTTGGCCTCCGCGGTCGAAAGCTCGTTGCCGGCGGCGGCCTCGCCGCAGCCGGCGTAGCAGAAGCGGCACCGCGCGTTGCAGCGATAGGTCAGCGCGAGCTCGCCCAGGATGGGGAGGCGCGTGAAATCGAAGTCGTAGGCGACGCGTTCGAGGGCGACGGGCCTTCCGGCGCTGGCGGCGGAGAGCTCCGCGAAAAAGCGTTCGAGATCGGCGGCCTTGGCCTCGTCCATCGCGGGGATGGCGCGGAGCGAGCCGCCCCGGCCGAGGTGGTCGAGGACGGCGGCCCCCGAGCCGCCGAGCTTGTAGACGCGGTTCGGCGGCAGGATGAGGACCGAGTCCTCGGGCCTAAAGAGGATCCAGGGCGCGAGGCCGCGATAGACGGACTCGAGGCTCTCGAGCCTCGCCGCGAGTTCCCGCCTCAATGGGCGCCGCCGGAGACGCAGGCCGAATGGCAGGCCGAGTGGCAGGCGGAATGGCAGGCCGAGTGGCAGGCCGAATGGCAGGCGTCGTGGCAGGCGTTGTGGCAGGCCGAGTAGCAGGCGTCCACCGTGCCGCCGGACGGCGCGTGGCAACCGGAGAAGCAGGCCGCGCTCCGCATGAAGTCGGCGTAGCCCGTGTTGAGTTCCATCGGGAGGGCCAGGCGGCCGTAGCGCTCGCCGTAGTGGTGGCGCACCATCGCGTAGCCGGCCCAGTAATGCCGCCAGGGATCTCCGGCGGGTTGGGCGACGCCGCTCCTCGAGGCGGCTCCGGCCTCCCCCGCCGCGGCCTCGCGCTCGGCCTCGTCGATCCTGGCGCGGCAACGCGCCTTGGTGGCCTCGAGATCGCAGTCCCAGACCTTTTCCTGGAGCTTCTTGATGGCCCCCTCGAAGAAGTCGGCCATCAGGCCCGACAGCACCCGTCCCTCGGCGTCGAAGGCCGCCAGGAAGGCTTCCTCGTATTCGCTCTCCGCCTTGGCGGCGCTGAGGATCCTGATGCGCAGGGGGTCCTGCTCGACGAGTTCGACGATGCCTTGCCGGGAGAGGCCCTCCAGCATGATGGCGGCCACCCGAGGGAGGGGCAGTTCCATGAGGAGCGCCACCTCCACCGGATGGAGGCCCTCGGCGACCTTGCCGGGCACCTGGTAGGAGCCCACGAGAAGGCGCGGCGGCGACCAGGCGTCGCCGGCCCAGGTGATCTCCGTCAGGAGGGCGCGCCGCTTCCGGAAGGCCGCGAGCCGGCGCGCGTAGAGGAGGACGGCGACGGCGGCGAGGAGGCCCAGGACCGGCAAGGCGACGAGGGGGCGCCCGCGGAGCCTTTCGTCGAGATGGTCGACGGCCGGCTCGGAGGGTTCCTCGTAGGCTTGCCGCGCCTCGCCGCCCGAATCTCCGGCCTCGCCTCCGCCGCCTTCAGCCTCGGCCAGGCTCGCGGCGGAAAGGTCGAGGTAGCCCTCGGGGAAGTACAGCCTGAGGCGCTGGGAGCCGCGGGTGGGCACCTTTTCCTGGAAGAAGAGCCCCGTGAGCCAATAACTTCCGTCGTCGGCCCGCGAGCCGTACCAGTCGATGCGGTTCTCCGCGTTGACGCTCTCCTCGGTGAGGAGGGGGATCTCCGCCTTGGCGGCGGCGTCGAGGGTCTCGCCCGGCACCTTGCGCGGCAGCACGAGGCGGACGGCGCGGCTTTCGAGGGGCTCGTCCCACCAGACGGGTCCCCAGTCGAGGTAGACGAGGCGCTTTCCCTCCGCGTCCGTCGTGAGGCCGACGAGGCGCGCCGCGGCGAAGTCGCCGGCGTACGAGAGCGTATAATGCGCCGTTCCGGAGAAGCCCCTGCCGCGCGCGACGACGACGTCGAAGCGGCCGCCGGAAACCCGCGAGATCTCCAGCGGGTGGCGCTTGCCGTCGGGCAGGTCGGCGAAGGAACGCTCGAGGTCCCAGACGGGATCGAAGGCCGTGCCCTCGTAATAAAAGCCGTGCATTTCGCCCCCGGAGGCCCGCCACTCGAGCCGTTCCTGGACGGCGGCCTTGCCGTCGGGCCTCAGGACGAGGGTAAGGTCGACCGTCGCGAGGTCGGCCTCGAGGCCCCGGGCCGCCGCGGCGGCGAAAAACAGGGCGAGGGCGCAGAGCGCGGACTTGGGGCGCGGGCTTCGCTTCACTTGAGTTCCTCCTCGGCTGCGAGACGATCGGCGCCGGCGGGGCCGGCCGAAACCGCGTCGCGGGCGCGGACGAGGGCCGCGGCCTTGTCGCGCAGGGCGGCGGCCACGCGGGCGGCCGCCTCGGGGAAGGGATGGGCGTCTTCTCCTCCGAAGCGCCGCTCGGAGGCCGTCTCGTCGGCCTCGCGGAGCCAGGCGTCCACGAGGGCGAGCGACTCCTCCAGCGCGGCGGCCGCATGGGGGTCGCGGAGCCACGTCGTAGAGGCCGACTCGACATAGCGCCCGGCCTCGAGGACGACGAGGTCCCGCGCGGCGGCGACGACCGGCTCGGCGATCCGCAGGGCGGCGAGGCGGCGCCGCAGGTCGGCCACCGCCGCGTTGAGCCCGCGGTCCCGCTCCGACCGGAGGCGCTCCGCCTCGCGGGCCGCCGCGCGCGGGCCGAACCCGGTGGCGAGGCCGACGACGAAAAGGAGCGAGATCGCGGCCAGGCCGGCGACGGCGGCCCCCGCCGCGCCGAGGCCGCCGGCCGCGGCCGCGAGGGCGGCGGCCGCGCCGAGGACCAGGCTGCCGAGGCCGGGGGCGGAGAGGAAGAAGCGGCGTGCGTATTCGCGGAAGGTCATGGAAGAATCCTAGTCGATGCGGGAGGGAGGCCGCAAGGCGGCCCGCACCGGCGTCAGCCGCCGGTCGCGGGAGGATAGGCGGCGAGGGCGACCATGCGCGTGAAGGCCTCGGAGCCCTCGCGGCGATAGGAGCCGAGTTCGGGCCGGCAGGAACTGCAGTCCTCCACCGAAAGGAGGGCGCCGAGACCGAGCCGGGCCGCGATGGCGAGGTTGGCCGCGCGGAGGTCGAGGCGCGGCGAACCGCCTTCCCGGATCACCGTCTCGGGCCCGAACTCGGCCGCGAAGAGGGCGGCGCGCTCCTCGGGCACCGCGTAGCAGCAGGCGCCGACGGCGGGACCGAGGATGACGGAGACCGAAGCGGGGGCGGAGCCGAAGCGCTCCCCGAGCAGCCTGACGGCGGCCTCGAGGATGCCCGTGCCCTTCCAGCCCGAGTGGAGGACGCCGAAGGCGCCGGATTCGCGGTCGAGAAGCCAGATGGGCATGCAGTCCGCCACGGTCACGGAGGCGGCGCTTCCCGGGTCGCGGAGGAGCATTCCGTCGGCGCCTCCCGCGGGCGCCTCCTCCTCGAGGGGGAAATAGACGCTCCGTGAATGGACGAGCTCGAGGCCGAGGACTCGTTCGGGCCAGAGGCCCAAGGCGCGGAAAAAGCGATCGCGGTTCGGATTGGCCGCGTCGGCGCGGTAGCGCATATCTCCTTCCGCGCGGAGCGAAAGGTAGGCGCGGGGCTCCGCCGCAAGCGGCGGCGCGGCGCCGGGCGGCAGGGGGAATTCGAGGCTGAGCGCGGCCGGGCCCGCGGCGCGGGGGGCGGCGTCGAGGGAGACGCTGGTGCAGGTCATGGTCGCCTTTCCGCCGGGGCTTCGGCGCTAGAAGACTCCCGGACTCGGGAGGTCGAAGCCGGTCAACTGGGCGAGAAGGCTGTTGGCCCGCTCGCAACGGTCCTTGGCGGCGCCGAGGCTCCGGAGGAATTCCTTGTTCGCCTTGCCGTCAAGAAAGGAGAGGTTGGCGAGGGAATCGTAGCGGCCGCCCGCCTCCCCCTTCAGGATGCCGTGGATGATCTTCACGATCTCCACGAGGGCCGCGCTCGCGGCGCGGACGATGCGTTCGGCCTCTTCGTCGGCGCTCCGCTGGATCGATTGGAGCTTGCGGCGCTTGATTTGGATGGGCTGCACCTCGAACTGCGCCTGGGTCCAGGCGGCGCCGATCTCGCCCTCTGGGGAGAGCTTGGCGTCGAAGGCGGAAATGCTTTCCGGCAGGCGCGCCAGGGCGTCGAAGGCGTCGGTGTAGTCCATGCGGTTCTCCTTGCGGTAGAACTCGCCGTCGACGAGGACGATCTTGAGCGGACGGTTGATTTCCGAGAGGAAGATGCCGCGGTAGAAGCCGTCCAGGAAGGACAGGGCGATCTCGAGCCGGACCGGCGGGATGCCGGGCCGCTCCTCCCGCGAAATGTAGGAGAAACGCCGGATGCCGGCGCCGCCGACGAAGGAAGAAATCTCCTCCGCCAGGGCGAGGTAGCGCCGCTCCTCGCGGAATTCGTCCACGCGGTCCTCGATGCGCTCCTTCCAAAAGGCCTTGTAGACGGCGAGCCAATCCTCGCCGCCCGCGAGTTCGCGGGGAGCGAGCTCGGGATTCTCGGCGGCGAGGCGGCAGAGGTCGGCCAGGGGTACGCGCGCGTTGAAGC
>JAEUJG010000523.1 GCA_016794765.1 Spirochaetaceae bacterium
CTCGAGGCGGCCCTTCCCGGCGGAGAGCCCGCGCCGCTTGGCGCATTCGGCGCAGAGGGCGAGATCCTCGCTCGATTCGCCGCGGCTTCGGCGGATAAACAGCACGGCGTCGCGCGCGCCGCATATTGCGCAGATCATCCGGCTCACTATAGTCGAAGGGACTTTAAAAGTATAGATTCGAAGGGTAGGATACTCGTCCGCCGGAGGAATGCAATGTCGATACGAACTCTCAAGATAGCGGTGGCGGCCCTCGCGGCGGCCCTTTCCCTCGCTTCGCAGCCCGTCGCCGCCCAGGGCGCGGCCGCGAAGCCGATCCGCCTCGGCGCGCTGAAAGGGCCTTCGGGCATCGGCCTCATCCGCCTCTTCGAAGCGCCCCCCTCCCTGCCGGGCGGCGCCGCCTTGGAGGCGATCGCCGTGCCGAGCGCCGACGTCATGACGGCCAAACTCGTCTCCGGCGAATACGAGCTGGCCACCCTCCCCCTCAACGTCGCCGCCAAGCTCCGCTCGGCGGGCATTCCAGTCACGCTCGCCGCCGTCATCGGCGACGGCATGGTCAAGCTCCTCAGCGCCGACCCCGCTTTCGCCTCCCTCGCCGACCTCAAGGGCAAGGAGCTCTACGTCGCCGGACAGGGCGCGACCCCCGACTACCTCGTGCGGCGCCTCCTCAAGGAGGCGGGCCTGGATCCCGACAAGGATCTCCGCCTCTCCTATTCCCTGCCCTATCCGGAGATGGCCGCCGCCCTGGCCGCCGGCAAGATCTCCTACGCGGTCCTGCCCGAGCCCTTCGCCACGGTGGCGACGATGGCCAATCCCGGCCTCAAGGCGCCGGTGGACCTCGGCGCCCTTTGGACCAAGGCCACCGGCCAGGTCTCCTATCCGATGACCGCCCTCGTCGCGACCGAGCGCTTCGCCGCCGAACGCCCCGAGGCCCTGCGCGCGATCCTGGCCGCGGCGAAGGATTCCCTCGCCTGGGTGAAGGCCGATCCCGCCGCGGCCGGCCTCCTCGTGGAGAAGCACGAGCTCGGCCTCAAGGCGCCGGTCGCCGCCAAGGCCATTCCCCGGAGCGCCTACGTCTACGTCCCGGCGCCGACGGCCCGCCCCGCCGTCGAGGCCCTCCTCAAGGTCTTCCTCGAGACCGCCCCGGCCTCCGTCGGCGGCAAGCTCCCCGACGGAGCCTTCTACGGCGCCTACTAGCGCGGGCCGCGCCGGCGCGCCCGAGGCGCCGGTTTCGCCCAACGCGCCGGTGGAGGGCCGCGGAACGGCCGCGGCCGCCGCCGGGCGTCCGCGGCCGCCGCGGCTCCTCGTCGCCGCGCTCTCCGCCCTCCTCCTCCTCGCGCTCTGGAAGCTGGCCGCCCTCGGCGTCGGCAAGGAGATCGTCCTGCCCTCCCCCGAGCGCGTGGCCGCGGAGGCGCTGTCCCTCTACCCCACCCCGCGGTTCCTCGAGGCCCTCCTCGCGACCTTCCTCCGCGGCCTCGCGGCCTTCGGCCTTTCGGTCGGGATCGGCGCGTTGGCCGGCATCTTCTCGGGCCTCTCGCCCGTATTCGAGGCCGCCCTGGCGCCCCTCCTGACCGTGATCCGCGCCACGCCCGTCCTGGCGCTCATCCTCGTCGCCCTGCTCTGGTTCCCCTCGGGCGCCGTACCCGTCTTCGCCGCCTTCCTCATGGCCTTTCCGGTGATGGCGACGAGCGCCGCGGAAGGCGCCCGCGCGGCCGATCCCCGACTCCTCGAGATGGCCGGCCTCTTCCGCGTGCCGGGGCGGCAGGTGCTCCTCCGCGTGCGCCTCCCCGCCGCGGCGCCCCATCTCGTCGCCGGCGCCCGCTCGGCCCTCGGCCTTTCCTGGAAGGTCGTCGTGGCGGGAGAGGTGCTCTCGCAGCCGCTGCGCGCCCTGGGTTCGGGCCTCCAGGATTCCCGCGTCCTCCTCGAGACGCCGCGGGTCCTGGCCTGGGCCGCGGCGACCATCTTCCTCTGCGGCCTGACCGAGTGGCTCTTCGGCCTGGCGGCGAAAAAGGCGCTGCGCCATGTCCTTTGAACTCGTCGCCGCCAGGAAATCCTACGGCGGCCTCGCGGTGCTGGACGGCATCGACCTCCGCGCGGAAGATGGTTCGGTCCTCGTGGTCCTCGGCCCCTCGGGCTGCGGCAAGACGACCCTCTTGAACGCGATAGCCGGACTCTGCCCCCTCGACTCGGGCGAGCGCCGCGGGCTCGACCAGGCGCGCTTCTCCTACGCCTTCCAGGAGCCGCGGCTCCTGCCCTGGCTAACGGCGCGGGACAACGCCGCCTTCGCGCTCTCCGGCCTCATGGACCGCCGCGCCGCGCTGGCCCGCGTGGAGCCCCTGCTCGAGGCGGCCGGCCTTTGCGACGCGGGGGACCGCCGTCCCGCCGAGCTCTCCGGCGGCATGCGCCAGCGGCTCTCCCTCGTCCGCGCCTTCGCCTACCCCGCCGACGTCCTCCTCCTCGACGAGGCCTTCCAGGCCGTGGACCTAAAGACCAAGATCGAGCTCATGGACGCCTTCCTCGGCCTCTGGCGGCGGGAGCGGCCGACGGCCGTCTGTGTGACCCACGACGTGGAGGAGGCCGCCTATCTCGCGGACCGCGCCGTGGTGCTCTCCGCCCGGCCCGCCAGGGTCGTGGACGATTTCGCCATCGGCGTGCCGCGGGCGGAGCGCTCGCTCGGCTCGGACGCGACGATGGAAGCCGAGGCCCGGCTCTATCGCCTGGTCTTGGGTTCGAGGGAGGCGCTCTAGACTGGGGGAAGTTCGCCGCGGCTGCGGGCGCGGCGGGCGCGGCGGGCGCGGGCGCGGCATACGCGGCATACGCGGCGGGCGCGGCGGCCGGCGCCGGGCCTGGGGGCTCTCAGGAGCCGGGCGGATTCCCCGCGGCGCAGTCGGACTCCGGTTGGAGCGCGCGGTCCACGGCGAGCGCCAGGTCGGCTTCGGTGAAAGGCTTCGCGAGAAAACGGCCGGCGGCCGCGGGATCCGCCGAGTGCTCCGGATAGCCCGAGGCGAAGAGCACCCGGAGTCCGGGCAACACCTCGCCGAGCCGCCTGGCGAGCCGATAGCCGTCCATGAAGGGCATGACGATGTCGGTGACGAGGAGATCGATCGGCGAGCCGTGGCTCTCCGCGAGGAGGAGGGCCTCGCCCGCGTTGGCCGCGATGAGGACGCGGTGGCCGCGGCGCTCGAGGAGCCGCGCCACGAGGTTGCGCAGGGCCTCGTCGTCGTCCACGAAGAGGATCGTGCCCGGGCGCGCCGCGCCGGGAGAGGTCTCCTCGGGAGCGGACTCCTCCTGGACCCGGACGCGGGTCGCCGGGAAATACACGGAAAACACCGCGCCGGCTCCCGGCGCCGAAGAGACGCCGACGGCCCCGCCGGCCTGCCGAGCTATGCCGTAGACCGTGGACAGGCCGAGACCGGTCCCGCGGTCCGCGGGCTTGGTGGTGAAGAAGGGCTCGAAGATCTTGGAAAGGATCCCGGGCGGTATGCCGTGCCCCGAGTCGCGGACCTCGAGGACGGCGTAGCCCCCCGCGGGCAGGGTGTCCACGCCGACCGCGCGCGGCGAGCCGAGGAGCTCGCCCCTCGTGGACACGCGGAGGCTGCCGCCTTCGGGCATCGCGTCCTTCGCGTTGACGACGAGGTTGACGAGGACCTGCTCCACCTGCGTGGGATCGGCGAAGATCCGGGGCGTCGCGGGATCGCGGGCCAGGGAGAGGGCGATGTCCTCGGTGACGAGGCGCCGGAGCATCTTCTCCATGTCGTCGACCAGGGCGCCCAGGTCGAGGTCGCGGGGAGACACCGGCTGCCGGCGGGAGAAGGCCAGGAGCTGGCGGGTCAGCGCGGCCGCCTTGCCCGCCGCCTTGCGGATGCCCTCGATGTCGTCCTTGAGCTCGGGATAGCGGCCTGACTCCTCGCCGAGGAGGTTCGCGTAGCCGAGGACGGCGGTGAGGATGTTGTTGAAGTCGTGCGCTATGCCGCCGGCCAGCCGGCCGATGGCCTCCATCTTCTGCGACTGGGCGAGGCGCTGCTCGAGGGCGCGCCGCTCCGTGAGGTCGATGAGCTCGCCCTGGATGCCGACGCTCGCGCCCTTGGCGTCGAAGACCGTCGCGGCGTTGGCGAGGGCGAGGATTTCGCTTTCCCCGCGGGAGCGAAGCGCGATCTCCGCGAGCTCCACCCGGCGGGAACGGGCGAGTCCGGTGCTGAAGGACTCCCAGGAGGCGAGGTCGGAGAACAGGCTGTCGAGCCGCGGCAGGGCTTCGTCCGCGGCCAGGCCGAGGAGGCGGCGGAAGGAGGGGTTGGCCTCGACGATGCGGCCGTCCGCGTCGGCGAGGAAGTTGCCGGAGATGCCGCCGTCGAAGAGGCCGCGGTAGCGCTCCTCCGACTCCCTGAGGCGCCGCTCCATGGCCGCGCGGTACAGCGCGATCTCGATCGCGGTGCGGAGCTCGCGCTCCTCGAAGGGCTTGAGGATGTAGCCGAAGGGTTGGGTGATCTTGGCCCTGGCGATCGTCTCCTCGTCCGCGTAGGCGGTGAGGAGGATGACCGGCGTCGCCCAACGTTCGTGGACGATGCTCGCGGTCTCGACCCCGTCCAGGGAGCCGCGGATCTTGATGTCCATGAGGACGAGGTCGGGCTTGGCTTCTTCCATCCGCGAAAGGAGTTCGTCTCCCGACGGGAAGAGGCCGACCACGCGGTAGCCGGACCTCTCGAGGAAGTTGCGTATGTCGAGGGCGACGATGTATTCGTCCTCGACTATCGCGATCGCCGCGGCCGGACTCGTCCCCCGCATCAGGCCTTTCCGCCGAAGCCCAGCCGGGAGATCTCCGCTTCGAGGCGTTCGCGGTCGATCGGCTTCACGAGGTAGCTCGTCGCGCCGCCTTCGTAGTAGGCCTCGATCACGCTGCGGGGATCCTCCAGGACGCTCGTCATGACGATCTTGGCCTCGTCGGAGGGCTTGACCCCGAGATCCCGTTCGAGCTCGCGGATGCGCTTGAGCGCCTCGTGTCCGTCCATCTTCGGCATCATGATGTCCATGAAGAGGAGATCGTAGGGCTTGTACTCCTCCCAGCCGATGCGGAAAGCCTGGACCGCCTCCTCGCCGTCGACCACGACGTCGACGTCCCCATAGGGTGCGAGAAGCTTCTGCATCATCCGGCGGCTGCCGAAATCGTCCTCCACGACCAATATGCGCATTCTTGCGCCTCCTTCGCTGGCTATTCCGGATTCAGTCGGAGAGGATCCGCCTGAGCCGCTCTATCAAACCGCGCAAGCCCTCCCCGTCCCCCTTCCTGGCGAGAAGAAGGGCGGAAAAGGCGAGCCGCTCGCAGGCCTCGCCCTTCCGCGAGAGGAAGAGCTCGCGATAGTCCTTCGCGTCGCGCTCCGCCTGTTGCAGGTCGTCATGCTCCAGGGATTGTTCGAGGCAGCGCATGAAGCGGCCGAGGTCCTCGAAGTCGCCTTCGGGGATGGCCGCCTCGCCGAAGCGCCGGCTCGGCTGGGCGAGGCCCGGTTCCGGGCGCCCGGACGGGCCCTCTTCCACCGAGCCGCGGGCGGGTTCGTCCGCGAGGAGGGCCACCGCCGCCGCCGGGGCGGAGCGCGGCAGGCCCTTCGGGGCCGGCTTCCGCGCGGTTGCCGACCTGGGCGGCCACGGAGTTTCGGCGCCGGCGCTTCCCCGCCGCTCGAGCGCGGCCAGTGAGGCCAGGAGCGGGCGGCCGCGCACCGGGAGCGGCAGCCTTGCCGCGCCTTCGAGGGACGCGGGGACGCGGGAGGCGCCGCCGAAGCGGAGGCAGATGACGAGCCGACCGGCGAGAAGGGCCGCGGCTTCGGGTTCGGCCCTGACGGCGCGCTCGTCGGCGACGATGAAATCCGGGCGCTGGCCCATGGCGCAGGCGCCCAGGCTCGAGGCCGGAAGCGAGCGGCCACCGAGCCGCCGGAGGATTTCCGCCAGGTCGGCGGCCGCCTCGCCGGAGAAGCCGACCGCGGCGACGGTCCGGCCGGAAAGGGAAAACGCGGGTTCGGCGGGCTTTTCGGGATCGGAGACCGGTTCGGCCGCCGGGGCGGGGGAGAGGGGGATGAGCATCTCTATCCGCGTGCCCTTCCCGCGGGAACTCCGCACCGCGATGGAGCCGCCCAGGATCTCCACGCTCTTGTCCACGATGGCGAGGCCGAGGCCGGTGCCGCCCGCCGACCGGGTCTTGGAGCCGTCGAGCTGGGTGAAGCGCTCAAAGGCCGCGGCGATCCGGTCCTCGGGCATGCCGACGCCTGAATCCTCGACGACGAGGCGGAGGAGGATGCCCTTCCCTTCGGCGCCGACGAGGGAGCCGCGTACGAGGCTGGTCTCTCCCTGGTGGCCCCCGCCTTCGGCAAGCTCGGCGACGAGCCTGACGGCCCCGCGGTCGGTGAACTTCACCGCGTTGTCGATGAGGTTCATGAGCGCCTGGCGGAGGCGGCCCGAGTCGCCGACGAGGGCGTCGGGCAGCTCAGGATCGCGCCTAAAGGTCACCTCGAGGCCCTTGGAGAAGGCGCCGACCGCCAGGAGGTCCACGCAGGAGCCGAGGAGCTCGTCGAGGGAAAAGGCCACCGGATTCGGCGTGGATCGGCCGCTCTCGAGGCGGGCGAAGTCCAGGATGGAATCGATGAGGGTCGAGAGGGACTTGGCGCTCCGGATCGCCGAGCCGAGGTACTCCCGTTGCTCGTCGTCCACCGCGCGGTCGAGGGCGAGTTCGGTGAAGCCGATCACGCTGTTGAGCGGGGTCTTGAGCTCGTGGCTGACGTTGGCGAGGAACTCCCCCTTGAGCCTGCTCGTCTCCTCGGCGAGTTCCTTGGCGCGCCGCATGGACAGCTCGAACTGGAACTTGTAGAGGGCGAGCTCGATGGCGATGCGGAGCTCGCGCTCGTGAAAGGGCTTGACGATGTAGCCGTAGGGACTCGCCAGCTTGGCGCGCTCCAGGGTCTTCTCGTCGGTGAAGGCCGTGACGAAGATGATCGGGACTTCCACCCTCTCCCGCGCGATGCGGGCGGTCTCGATGCCGTCCACCTCGCCCTTCAGCTTGATGTCCATGAGGACGAGATCCGGCGGGGAGGCGACCATCGCCTCCAAGGCGGCCGGACCCGTGTCGACCACGCCGGCGACGGCGTAGCCCAGGGCTTCGAGACGCATTTTCATGTCGAGCGCGACGATGTTCTCGTCCTCGACTATGAGTATGCCCTTGCCGGTCACCGAGCCTCCCCGCTCGACCTCGGGGACTCCACCACGGGACCTCGCCGCTCCCGCGCCGCCTCGGCCTCCGCGGCGAAGGCGGCGTCGACGTCGAGCAGCACGATGAACCGGCCGTCCTTCTCGCCGATGCCCGAAATCAGGCCGTCCTGCCGCCGGCCGCCGAAGCGGGGAGCGCGTTCGATCCGGGAAGGATCGAGGTCCACGACCTCGCGGACCGCGTCGGCCAGGACGCCGATGGTGAGGGGATCGCCCGCGTAGTTGATCTGGAGCACGATGATGCTGGCGCCGTCGGCGCCGCCGACCAATGCTTCCGCGCCGGGAGCCGGGGGGAGAGCCGCGGAAGGATTCCCGGCGCCGGGGGCTTCCGAGTCGGCGGTGGCCTCCGGGACCCCGGCCGGGGCCCCGGCGGCCGGCGCGGGCGCCGAGGCCCCGCGCCTCGGGGACTTCGCCTCCGCGCCTTCGCCGAAGCGGCTGCGGAGATCGGCCACGGGAATGACCGAGCCGCGGTAGTTGATCACGCCGCGGAGATGGGAAGGGGCCTTGGGAACCCTCGTGATCGGCACGGTCTCGAGCACGACCTCCACCCGCTCCACCTCGATCGCGTATTGTTCGCCGCCGAGCTCGAAGGAAAGGTAGCGGCCGCTGGATGTTTCGCTCACGGGAGTCTCCCCGGCCCCTACTCGGAGACCTTCTTGACGATGCCGAGCAACTTGTCGGCGTTGAAGG
>JAEUJG010000431.1 GCA_016794765.1 Spirochaetaceae bacterium
GAAGCATCGCAGGGAGGAACCATGCAAAAATCCGGTATAGCGGCGCGACGCGCGACGCGTTGCCTGCTCGCGCTCTCATTGGCCCTGGCGACGGCCGCGGCGTCCGCCCAAGGCGCGCCGTCCGCCGGCCCCGCCGCGGAAGGGGCCATGGCCCTCGACGGCGCGGCGGGCCCCCTTCGCCAGCCCTACGGCCCGATCCCGGTCCTCCACCCCGACCTGCCCGCCTCGGGAAAGATCCTATACTGGAAGCCGCAGGAAAGGCTCGACCTCTACGCCCAAGCCTCCCGGCCCGCCGCGGGACCGACGCAATCCGCGCCGGGCGGAGCGACGCTCGCCCCCGGGCGCGCCGAAGAACTCGCCGTGCTCGAGTTCGGTCCCGTCGGCGCGCTCCCCATCGCGAACGAGCGGCCGCAGGTCTACCTCGTCTTCTCGCAGCCGATGGCGCCGGTCGCCAAGCTCGGCGCCCCCCTCCTCGCCGTCCCCGGCGTCTCCATCGACCCGCCGCTCAAGGGCGTCTACCGCTGGAACTCCACGAAATCCCTCACCATAGACCCGGAGGAACCGCTCCGGCCGCTCGCCGAATACCGGGTCACGGTGGAGCGCGGCGCGGCCTCGCTCTACGGAAAATCGCTCAAGTCCCCCTTCTCCTTCACCTTCCACGCGGGGGAATTCGCCATGACAGCCCTGCGGAGCGAAGCCGCCCCCGAGCGGGAGGCCTACGAACTCTCCCCCGCCGAGAGCGGCTCCCTGCTCCTCTTTTTCAATCGCGAGGCGAACGCCGCCTCGGTCAAGCGCTCGCTCGAGGCGAGGGTCAAGGACGGACCGGCGCTCCGCTTCGAACTCGAGGGCTGGGACGCGGCGGCCAAGCGACCCGGGGCCGCTCCCTCCGCCGCGCTCCGGCTCCGGTTGCTGGATGTCCCGCCCGAGGACAGCGCCGTGGAGATCGTCCTCAAGGCCGGCGCGCGGGCCTATCCCGGCGCCGTACCGACGGAGGTCGACGCCCAACTCGCCTTTCATACGCTCTTTCCCTTCAAGCTCGGCGAGTTGCCGCGGGAAACCCAGCGCGGGCTCCACCGCTACCGGGCCGACGACGCGAACCCCATCTGGCTCGAGTTCAGCCATCCCGTTGATCCCGCCGGCCTCGAAGCCTTCATCACGGTCAAGAACGCCAACGCGCCGGCCGCGCTCTCCCAGGGGGAACTCCAGAGCGAAAAGAAGGCGCGCCGCGTCCAGTCCGGCGCCGACCCGAGCGTGCCGGAAATCCGGGTCGAGGCCCGGAACGTGGAGGTTTTCGGCCGCCGCGTCCGCGTCAACGGCCTCAAGTTCGACCTCGACGCCGAATACCTGGTCTCGGTGGCCCCCGGCCCGCGTGACGTCCACGGCCGAACGCTGGCAACGGGCGGCTCCTTCAGGTTCCGGCTCGGCAACCCGCTGAGCTACGCCTATTTCCCCCACCGCGGGCGGGGCATGATGGAGGCGCAATTCCCGGCCAAGACGATAGCCGAGGTGCAGGAACTCGAATACCTCAAGCTCGGCGCGGCGAAGGTGGACCGCATCGCGGACGCGGACCGCAAGGCGCCCCTCGAGGCGGTGGACCTCCGCGGCCTTCCGCCGCAGACCAAGCACTACGAGGTCCTGGACCTCGCGCCCTGGCTGAACCGCGAGGGCAAGGGCTGGGTCCGGGTGGACTGGGAGGCCCGCGACAAGGCGCGCCGCCAGGAAACCTACAAGCCGTGGCTCTTTCTCCAAGTAACCGATCTCGCGGTGACCGCGCGGGTCGGCCATGACAGGATCGTCTGTCTCGTCACCTCCCTCGAGACGGGCAAGCCCGTGTCCGGAGCCGCGGTCAGGCTTCTGGACTACGACACCGAACGGCTCTCCGGCCGCAGCGACGCCGCGGGTCTCGCCGTCTTCGAGCTCAAGCCGGGCTTCTACCGACAGGCCTTTTACACGACCAGGCCAGGCAGGAGCTATCCGACGGACAACCTGGCGATCGAAGTCTCCAAGGGTGGAGACCGCATGTACTGGGAGCCGAGCGGACACGACGCCTGGCGCTTCGACGTCGCCGGCCGCTCGGATCCGGAGGACGTCGAGGCGACGCGCGAACTCGCCTTCCTGTTCTCCGACCGGATGATCTACCGGCCGGGCGAGACCATGAAATTCCGCGGCATAGACCGGGATCTCCGGCTCGGGGAGTATTCCGCGGCCGCGGGGCGATCCTACGAAATCTCACTCGTGGCCGAAAACGGGGATTCCCCCATCGCCTCGGTTTCCGGCGTCACCACGGATGCGGGCAGTTTCTGGGGCGCCTTCGAGCTGCCCGCCGACCTCGAGCCGGGTTCCTACCGGCTTGTCCACCGTCGGGAAGCGTCGAGGCGCAGGACGACGGAATGGATCATAGTGTCCAACTTCCGGCGACTCCAGTTCCAAGCCTCCTTCGACACGTCCCTCCTCCCCGTCCTGGCCGACGAGGACGTGAGAGCCGCCCTTGCGGCCGAGTACCTCGCCGGCGGCGCGATGCAGGGCGCCTCCTATTCGGGTTTCTGGACGAAGGAGCCCTACGCCTTCCGTCCAGCCGAACCCCGCTACGCCGACTTCCGGTTTTATCAGGGCGACGAGTGGGGCGAGCGCGTCAACCTGTCTTCCTTCTCCGGCCAACTCGACGGAGAGGGCCGCGCGACGATCCGCCAAAAAGCCGCCCCCGAGGGCGTCCAGGGCAAGGTCTACCGCTATGTCGCCCGCGCCGACGTCACCGACAACCTGACGGGCCAGACGGTCTCCGCGACCAAGAGCGTCATCGTCT
>JAEUJG010000539.1 GCA_016794765.1 Spirochaetaceae bacterium
GCCTCGCCAGCCCCGTCGGCATGATCGAATCCATCCTGGTCGCCGCCCGCTACGCGAGACCGCGCTAAGCCCGCGATCCGCGCCGCCACCCTCCGAGCCGGCGCACGCAGTGCCGCCGGCCGTGTGGCGCCGAGCCGCGCCGTCACCCTCCGAGCCGGCGCACGCAGTGCCGCCGGCCGTGTCGCGCCGAGCCGCGCCGTCACCCCCCGATCCGACGCACGCAGTGCCGCCGGCCGTGTCGCGCCGTCCCGCGCCGTCACCCCCCGAGCCGGCGCACGCAGTACCGCCGGCCGTGTCGCGCCGTCCCGCGCCGTCACTCACCGATCCGGCGCACGCAGTGCCGCCGGCCGTGTCGCGCCGTCCCGCGCCGTCACCCACCCCCCGAGCCCCCACGCCGGCAATCTCACCCCCCGCGACTCTTCCGTGTGTAAGCATCGTCCCCCGGGGCGGGCCGCGAGCGGATAGACCCGGCCGCCGCCTTCCCGGGGCAGGGCAGGGCGGCGGGTGGCAAGGGCGAAGGGGCCCCGCCGCGAAGCGCGCGGGGACCTTCGCCCTTGCCAGGACCCGCCCTTCCAGGTCTCTGGAAAGCCGGGTCGCGGCGATACAACCCCATCGCGGCCCGCCTCGCAGGCCGGCGCGCGGGGACCTTCGCCCTTGCCAGGACCCGCCCTTCCAGGTCTCTGTAAAGCCGGGTCGCGGCGATTTAATGCCGGCCTCCCGCCCCGCAAGCCGCGAAAAGCTCTGGCGCATGTCGCCCCGTCCGGGTATGATGGCCCCACCATGGCGGAAGGCGTACGGCTCAAGATCGAAAAACTTGTGGCGGGCGGCGACGGCCTGGCCTTCCATGAAGGCCGCGCGGTCTTTGTCCCCTTTTCCTTGCCCGGGGAGATCGTCCAAGCGGCGATCACCGAGGAGCGCCGCGATTTCTCCGCGGGCCGCGTCCTTGACCTGATCGAGCCGAGTCCCCACCGGGTGGAACCGGCCTGTCCGGTCTACGGCGAGTGCGGCGGCTGCAATCTCCAGCACCTTTCCTACCAGCGGCAGGTAGCCGAGAAGGCGGGCATCGTGGCGGAGGCCTTCCGCCGCACGGCCCGCCTCGAGCCGGGCGAGATCGCCGCCGTGCCCTCCCTGCCCTTCGCCTACCGCAACCGGCTCCAGCTCCACTTCACGGAGGAGGGCCGGATCGGCTTCATGCGCCGCTCCTCGAACAGCGTCGTCGCGGCGCCGACCTGCCCGGTCGCCGTGCGCCCCGTCCAGGCCTGGATCGAGGAAAGGGCCGGCACGAGCCGCGGCCGGGAGGAGCTCGGGCGCTTCATCGTCGGCAAGGACCGCATCCTCGCCTTCGGCCTCGACGAGAAGGTCTACCTCGAGGGCCGCGACGGGATGATCACCGCGACGGTCGCGGGCGAGCCGATCCGCTTCCACCTCAAGGGATTCTTCCAGAGCAATCTCTATCTCCTCGACTACTTCGTGCCCGACGTCGCAGCCGGCCTTTCCGGCGGGACGGTGGCCGATCTCTACTGCGGGGTCGGGCTCTTCTCGCGCTTCCTCGAGAAGCGCTTTTCCAAGGTCGTCGCCGTGGAGCAGAACCCCTTCGCTCTCGACCTGGCGCGGCACAACGCGCCCGGCCCGCGCAACGAGTACCACGCCCTCTCGGTGGAGGACTGGACGAAGGGCGCCTCGGCCCGACAGGACTTCGATTGCGTCCTCGTCGACCCGCCGCGGACGGGGCTGTCCCCCGACGTGCGCGCCTGGCTCGCGCGGAAGCGGCCGCCCCTCCTCGTCTACGTCTCCTGCGACCCGGTCACTCTGGCCCGCGACTCGGGGGAGCTCCATCGTTCCGGCTATCGCCTCGAGTCCCTCAAGGCCTTCGACTTCTACCCGCAGACGAGCCACGTGGAGTGCCATGCGCGTTTCCGGCTCGCCTAGGCGCGGGCTTTCCCTCGCCGCGGGGCTC
>JAEUJG010000584.1 GCA_016794765.1 Spirochaetaceae bacterium
AGGGCTCGGTCCCCGCCGTCTCCGAGGTCATCGGCGCCCGCCGCGACCGCATCAAGGCCCGCATCCTGGCCCGCGCCGACTCTTCGGCCCTGGTTCCGGCCGAGCCCGAGGCCGTCGTCGCCGACGAGGCCGCCCTCGCCGCCGCCGCCGCGGCGGAAGCGCGGCCGTCCGCCGCCGAGTCCGAGGCCGCCGTCGCCGACGGGCAGGCCCCCGCCGGCGCACTCGCCGACGCCGAGCTCGCGGCCGCCGCGGCCAAGGCCGCCGCCAAGGCGGAGAAGGCCGCCGCCCGCAAGGCGGCCCGCGCCGCCAAGGACGCAGCCTCTCCCGAGGCCCTCGAGCTCTGGCTCGGCCTGGCCGACGAGCTTCTCGCCCGCCTCGGTCCCCGCGAGGCCCTCGCCGCCGCCCTCTTCGAGTCCTTCGGCGCCGAGCTCGATCCCGCGCGCTACCGCGAGATCCAGGAGACCTCCGTCGACGCCGCCGGCACCGCCCGGCTCTTCATCGGGGCCGGCCGCCGCGACGGCGCCACGCCCCGGGCCCTCGCCGCGATGGTGAAGCGCCTCACGGGCATTCCCGACCGCCTCGTCGGCGGCATCGAGGTCTACGAGAACTTCTCCTTCCTCAGCGTCCCCTTCGAGGCCGCCGAGCGCATCATCCAGGCCGCCCGCGGCTCCGGCGGGCTCCCGCCCGTCCGCCTCGCGACGCCCCGCGGCGCCGAGGAGGGCGGCCGGCCGCCCCGCGGCCCCCGCGGCGAGGGCTCCTACGGCCCGCGGCGCTACGGCCCCGGCGCCCCCTCGGGCGGCTACCAGGGAGGGGAGGGCGCCCGCAGGCCCTACGCTCCCCGCGGCGAAGGTCCGCGCCGCGAGTACGGCTCCGGCGACCGTCCCGCCCCCCGCCGCAAGCCCAAGGAATAGGGATTAGGCCCAGAGCCGCAAAAAGCCCCGTCGACCGCAAGGCCGGCGGGGCTTTATCGTTCCCTGGACGACGTCAGTCCTCGAGGTCGAAGACGCGGGCGTCGAACCAATGTCCCGTGCGCTCGGCCAGGTCGAGTTCGGCGCGGACAATGCGAGCGTGCCCCTCCTCGATGTCGAGGAAGCGGGAAAACAGCGGTCTCGCCTCCTTCGGCAGGTCGGCGACGAGGGTTCGGTAGAAGGCGGTCGTTTCCTCCTCGGCCTTGAGTGCGCGGCGCATCGCCTCCTCCTCGCCGCCGAGCATCCGGCCCGCGGCGGCGCCCGGGTCGGACAGGTTGGCGCCGGCCTTGGCCGCGGCCGCCTCCAGCCGCTTCGTATCGGGCAGGGCCGATCCGAGGCCGACCGCGTCGACGATGCCCTGGTCCTTCCACTGGACAAGCTTGTGTCCGAGGTACCGGACGTGGGAATCCTCGTCCCGCTCGAGGAGGCTGAAAAAGCGCTTCGCGTCCGGCGTGGTGGCCGCCGCCGCCGCCTCGCGGTACTGGTCCCGTATCCGCTCTTCGCAGCCGATGGCTTCGCGAAGGGCACTTTCGATGGTCATGGTCGCCTCCTTGAGCTGACGACTAACAGCCTAAGCCTTTGCCCCTCATTCTGCAACCGATGTCGCTTCGGCTTGCCCTCGGGCGGATCGGAAGGCCGTCGTCCGGATGCTACGTCGTTTCTATAGGTGAAACATCGTTCCAAAAAACGCCGATCCAAACCCGATCCCCGTTCACGAAGACTTCGAGTCGTGGTAAAATGCCGCAACCCAGCGTCAGTTGTCGAAGGAGCGAAGCATGTCAGAGCGGAAGATCGTCGAGTGCGTTCCCAACTTCTCCGAGGGGCGGGACCGCTCCGTCATCGATGCCATTTCCCGTGCCATTTCCGGCGTGGCCGGCGTCTCCCTCCTCGACGTCGATCCGGGCGCCGACACGAACCGCACGGTCTACACCTTCGTCGGTTCGCCCGACGAGGTCGTCGAAGCCGCCTTCCGCGCCGCCAAGACCGCCCACGAGCTCATCGACATGTCCAAGCACTCGGGGGCCCACCCCCGCATGGGCGCCCTCGATGTCTGCCCCTTCGTCCCCGTCGCCGGCGTCACGATGGCCGACTGCGTGGAGATCTCCAAGCGCTTCGGCGAGCGTCTCGCTAGCGAGCTCAAGCTTCCCGTCTATCTCTACGAGTACGCCGCGAGCCGCCCCGAGCGGAGGAGCCTCGCCGACATCCGCTCCGGCGAGTACGAGGCCCTCGCCGACAAGCTCCGGAAGCCCGAGTGGGCGCCCGATTTCGGCCCCGCCGAGTTCAGGCCGCGCTGGGGCGCCACGGTGACCGGCGCCCGCGAGTTCCTGGTGGCGTACAACGTGAACCTCAACTGCCGCGACAAGAAGCTCGCCAACGAGGTGGCCCTGACGATCCGCGAGGGCGGCCGCGCGGCCAAGGACGCGAACGGCAACACCGTGAAGGACGCCGCGGGCAACACCGTCAAGGTTCCGGGCCTCCTCAAGGACGTGCGCGCCATCGGCTGGTACATCGACGCCTACAAGTGCGCGCAGATCTCCATCAACCTCGTCAACTACAACACCACCCCCCTCCACGTGGTCTTCGAGACCGCGAAGGCCGAAGCCGAGAAGCTCGGCCTCCTCGTCACCGGCTCGGAGATCGTCGGCCTCCTTCCCCTCGAGCCCCTCCTCCTCGCCGGCCGCCATTTCCTCAAGAAGATGGGCAAGAGCGAGGGCGCCTCGGAGCGCGAACTCGTGGAGACGGCCGTCCGTTCCATGGGCCTCGACTCGGTCGCTCCCTTCGATCCGGACAAGAAGATCGTCGAGTACGCTGGCCGGCGGCCCGCGCCCCTCGTCGCGATGAAGGTCGCCGACTTCGTCGACGAGGTCGCGAGCGAGTCGCCCGCCCCCGGCGGCGGCTCGGTCGCGGCCCTCGCCGGCTCCCTCGGCGCCGCCTTGGCGGCGATGGTCGCCAACCTCACGGTCGGCAAGAAGGGCTACGAGGCCGCCTTCGCCGAGATGTCCGAGCTCGCCGTCAAGGGCCAGGCCGTCAAGGCCGCCTTGGTCCGCGCCGTCGACGAGGACACGGCCGCCTTCAACGACCTCATGGAGGCGATGAAGCTGCCCAAGGCGAGCGCGGAGGAGAAGGCCGCCCGCGAAACCGCGATGCAGGCGGGCTACAAGAAGGCCGCCTTGGTTCCCCTGGAGACCGCCCGCGTCTGTGTCGAGGCGATCCGCCTCTGCGAACTCGCCGCCGCCAAGGGCAACGCGAACTCCGCCTCGGACGCCGGCGTCGGCGCCCTCATGGCCCGCGCGGGCGCGGAGGGCGCGGCGCTCAACGTCCTCATCAACCTCGGCTCCATCACGGACGCCGCCTTCGTCGCCGACCTCAAGGCCAGGGCCCTGACCCTCGTAGCCGAGGCCGAGGCCGCGAAGGAAAAGGTTCTCGTCCTCGTGCGGAAGGCCGTCGGAGCCTGACGATCCCCGGCCGGCGCCCGCGATTTCCGCTTTACAGCGGGCCCGGCCTGCCTGATACTGGGCTCGTGGTCTCCAACGCCGAATATCTTGCGACCCTCATCCACCGCGGGGTCGGTTCCGTCTATCTCCCCCGGGCCCTGCTCGACACGCCGGGCCCCCTCCTCCTCCATGTCTCGGACACGCCGAGCGGCTTTTACCCTGTGCTTGGCCGCCTCCTCGATCGGCTCAAGCCGGCCTGGCTCCTCATCACCGGGGACGTCGCCGACGAGGTGAAGCTCGAGCTCAATCCCGACCTCAAGTCCCGCTACGCGGCCCGGCTCTCCGCCCTTCGCGCCCTCCTCCTGCCGCGCCTCGGGGCGGCGCCGCGGGGCGGCGCGCCGGGCCAGGGCCTGCGCCTCTTGTTCGCGGTCGGCAACCACGACGACCCGGGTCTCCTCGAGTCCTTTTTCCCCGAGGCCCTCGTCGTCGGCGGGGCGACCCGCTTCGTCGCGGGCCGCCTGGATTGCGCCGCCAGCCACTGGGCCTCGAGCGCCGCGGCGACGGGAGCCGAGTACCTCTTCTACGGCCACGACCTCTCGGAGCGCAGTCGCTTCGGGGATGGGTTCATCTACCTGAACGGGGTAGCCGCGATCAACGTCGTCGACCTCGGGAGCCGGGAGATCCACTTTCTCCCCTATCCCGCCGGCACCGACGACGAACGGCTCCTCCGCCGCAAGATCGGCATGTAGGGGAGGGCGGCGATGCTGTCGTTGATCCGCGGCGGTCCGCGCATCCTCCTCGTCGAGCCCGAAGGGCCCGCCTTCGCCGAGGGCCTCGCGCGGCTCGGCCGGGAATGTGGCCGGTTCGAGGAGGCCTTCGAATCGGGCGACGGGGCCTCGACCATCGTGGCCTTGGTCTCCGCCCTCGGCCGCGGGGGCGAGCCGGTGCGCCTGGCCGAACTCGAGCGCGTCTTCCTCCTCCCCCTTCCCGTCGAGGAGTTCCTCCTGCGCCTTTTCGAGCCGGGGCGTCCGCCGCTCCGCGGTGTCAGGATGGCGCCGCGCATCGTGCTCTTTCGGGGCGTCGGCGACCTCGACGCCGTCGTCGGCCGGATCGAGGAGGAGCTCGGGGCCTTTCCCGGCCGCCTCCTCGACCTCCTGGACCGGGAGGACTCGGGCTCCATCGTCTGCGTCTCCGGCGCCTCGCTCGAAGGGCGAGTCGGCTTCTCGGATCTCCATCCGATCGCCCTCCACGTTCCCCTCGCGGCGCGGAACCCCCTCGAGCTCGAGACCGATCTCCGGCGCAACGGCCTGCGCTACCTCAACGCGGGCCGCGGCGACCGGGACTGGACAGACCTCGAGATCAAGGTCTACGACCGCTACGAGGAGTACGGCCTCCAGCTCGAGCGCATC
>JAEUJG010000605.1 GCA_016794765.1 Spirochaetaceae bacterium
CCGCCTCGGGAACGCGCCCGGACTCCACCGCGGCGTAGTGGCGGAGGAGGCCGGGAGCCGGCTCATTCGGGAAGGCCTTTTCCGCGGCGGCGAGGTAGCCCTCGACGCGGCCCCACTCGCCGAGCTCGCTCGCGGCGCGCACACCGAGAACGTAGGCTTCGAAGCGGCGCTCGGCATCGGCGGCGCCGACCTCGGCCGCGGCGGCGAAAGCGGCCAGGGCCGCGTCGATCGCGGCCATGGCCTCGGAGCGCAGCTCGCGCATCAGGAGGAAGGAGGCGTGGTTCAGGCGGAGCTCCCCGTCGTAGGGCGAAAGCTCGATGCCGGCGCGGAAGGCCCGGTCGGCGTCGTCGAATCGCTCGAGGCCGATGAAGATCTGGGCCATCCTGAGGGAGTTGGGCAGCGAAGCGAGCCCGCCGGCGACGGCGCGACCGTAGGCGGCCGCCGCGCGCTCGCGGAGCTCCTTGTCCTCGAGGAGCCAAGCGCCCTCGAACAGCCGGAGCACCTCGTAATAATAGTCGCCGATCGCCTGCTCGAGGACGGCGGGCGCCGCCCTGCCCTTGGCGGCCAAGGCGGCCGCGAGGGCGGGAGGATCGAAGGCGATCATCTCGAGCGCGGCCGCCGCCGGATCCTCGCCGCGGCGCATCGCCTCGAGGTCGTCGCCGGGTCCGAGATCCTTGAGGCCGAAGCTCCGGTGCAGGAGGCTTCGCGCGTGACCTTCGAGGAGAAGCTCGGTCTTGAAGGCGAGGGCGTAGGGATCCGCGTTGGCGGGGTCGAAGGCCTCGAGGGCCGCGAAGGCGCTCTTGTAGGCGCCCTGCCCACCGAGGGCCAAGGCCTTTTCAAGGACGGCGAAGCAGGCCGGAGAGGCACCCCGATAGGCGGCGAGGGCCTCCGAAGCGGAGTCCTCGGCGGCCTGGACGGCGGGAGCGTCGGCGACCGCGGGCGCGGTAGTCTGGGCGGTGGGCGAGGTCGCCTTCGCCGGCGTGGCGCAGCCGAAGGTGAGGGCGGCCGTCAGGCCGACAATGAGAAGGGCGCCAAGGCGCGGCGAAACGATACGGTGATGCATGCGTGCTCCTGTTCGGGCGCGGATAGGGTTCCGTCGTACGGGGGATTCGCCGCGTTCGGGCGGCAGGCTCCGGATCCGGGATCCGGACGCCGAACTGAAAACCAGGCGGAGCCTCACAGGATACAGGGGACAGCCCCGCCCGTCGCGGCCGTAGACACCGTATACGCGGCCGCCGGGACCGTCAAGCTCGGCGCGGCGAGCCCGCCGCCGCCTCGAGGCTCCCGCCAACCGCGGCTTGTTCGGCGCCGTCTCCTTGTCTTGACGCTCCGCCTGCCCGGGCCTATTATTCCTGCCGACTCGACGTTCCGCCCGTTTTCCATCCACCACCTACGAAGGAACCCTATGCACACGCAACGCCGCGGCTTGGCCTTCAGCCTGTATTGCCTCCTCGGCTTCCTCCTCGGCCTCGTGACCGCGGCCCTCGGACCGAGCCTCGGCGACCTCGCCGCCCGCAACCACACCAGCATCGCCTCCATGGGCGCGGTCTACACCGCCCTCTTCATCGGCGCCCTCCTGGCCCAGCTCGTGGCCGGCCCCCTGGGCGACCGCCGCGGCAGGCGCCTCGTCCTGATCGGCAGCCTCGTCCTCCTCGCCGCCGGAGTAGCCGCCCTCTGCCTCTCGAACTCCCTCTCCCTCGCCCTGGCGGCCGTCGTCCTGGCCGGGCTCGGCCACGGCGCGGCCGACCTCTGCATCCTCGTCCTGGCCGCCAAGGCCTATCCGGAGAAGAGCGTCTCCGCCCTCAACATCCTCGGCCTCCTCTTCGGCGCCGGCGCCTTCGCGGGCCCCGCCCTCGTCGGCCTGTCCCAGCGCCTGACCGGCTCGGCCTACCCCGCCCTGTGGACCGCCGTCGCCGCGGTAGCCCTCGCCATCCCCGCGACCCTCTTCGCCCTCGAATCCGACGCTCCCGCGAAGGCGACCGGCCCGGCCAAAGCCGCGGAAGCCTCAGCCGCCGCGGGCGGGAGCGGTGGCCGCGGCGCCCTCGCCTCGCCCTACATCTGGATCCTCGGCCTCCTCCTCCTCGTCTATGTCGGCGCCGAGAACGGCATGGGCGGCTGGACCGCCGAGTACTTCAAGCGCACGACGGGCGCGGCCGCGCCGACCGCCGCCCTCGTCGCCTCGGGCTTTTGGCTCGCCCTCTCCGCGGGCCGCCTCGTCGCCGCGGCGGCAGGCACCCGCCTCGGCCCGCGCAGCGTCCTCGGCCTCGGCATCGCCGTCTCGATCGGCGGAGCACTCCTCCTCGCGCTGACCGCCGGCCACGGCCCCGCCACCGTCGCCGCGGTGGCCCTCGTCGGTTTCGGCTACGCCTCCATCTACCC
Source organism: Spirochaetaceae bacterium (assembly GCA_016794765.1). Taxonomy (GTDB): domain Bacteria; phylum Spirochaetota; class Spirochaetia; order Treponematales; family Rectinemataceae; genus JAEUJG01. The sequence goes on from JAEUJG010000605.1 coordinate 2,380, forward strand.
GACCGCCTTCGCGATGGCGGCCGCCGCCTTCCCCGAATCGCCCGGCGCGGCGACCAGCATGGTCACCGTCCTCGGCAGCGCGGGCGGCATGCTCCTCCCCTGGGTGGAAGGCCTCGTGATCCAGGGCCTCGGCGCTCCCGCCGCCGGCGCCTTCATCCTCGCCCTCGGCGCCGCCATGCTCGTCCTCTTCGTCCTCGCCCGCCGCGCGGAAAACGCGCAGTCCCGGGCCGCCTGATTGACGGAAGGGCGCAGCCCCCGCTACCCTTTCACCCGCGAGCGACGCCATGGCACAGGAAACCATTCCCCCGGAACTGATCGGCTCCCCCGCGGGGGAGCTCCTCGCCGCGATAGGCGGCATCCATGACCGGATCGAGGCGGCGCAGTCCGCCTTCCGCGCCAAGGCCGCCGAATCGGGAGCCGCGCTCGGCTGTCCCGAGGGCTGCGGATCCTGCTGCGAAAATTTCGTTCCCGACGTCCTCCCCGTCGAGGCCCTCGCCGCGGCCGCCTTCATCCTTGGCCATCGGCCCGACCTGGCCGGCCGCGCGGCCCAAAGCCAGGGTCCGACCTGCCCCTTCTACGACGCCGACCGACCCGAGGCGCATTGTTCGATCTATCCGGGCCGCCCCCTCGTCTGCCGGCTCTTCGGCTTCGCCGCGGTCCTCGGCAAGGACGGCGAACCGAGCTTTGCCCTCTGCCGGCACATGCCCTCGCCCGTCGGCAACGGGGAGCGCGCCTGGTCGGACGAGGCGCTCCGCGGACTTTTCGGCGCCGTGCCGCCGGTGATGGCGGCCTTCGGCGCCGAGCTCCTCGGCCTCGAACCCGACGCCGCCGGCGAGCGCCGGCCCCTCCCCGAAGCCCTGCCCGCCGCCATCGCGCGCCTCGGGCTCGCGTTGCGCTACGCCTCCCTCGGCCGCGGCGACGACGGCGACGAACCGGAGCCCAACGCGCCTTCGCCGCGCGCCGCCTGAGTCCCGGCGCTTGTCTCCCCGCCGCCGGATCGGCCATACTCGATGCGGAGGAACGAACAACGCCATGAAACAAGCCTTTCTCGTATCCGACATGAGCTGCGGCCACTGCAAGGCGCGCATCGAAAAGGCCCTGGCCGCCTGGGGCAAGGCCTCGAGCGTCCTCGTCGACCTTGGCGCGAAGCTGGTCGAGGTCGAGTCCGCCGCGCCCGCCGCCGAGATCGTCGCGGTCATCGACGAAGCGGGCTACACCGCCCTTCCCGCTTGAACAAGCCTTCGCGCCCGGGTCCTCTCGCCCTGGCCCTCGAATCCCGCCTCCCGGGCCTTGTCGAGTTGTGGCGGGCCGAGCGGTGCCTTCGCCGCGAATCTGGCGGCCGGAGGCCGGCCCAAGCCGCGCGCCTGTCGCCCGCCGAGCTCGAGGCGGCGGGCGCCGCCCTGCTCCGCCTCCAGCGCGGCCTCACCGGCGACCGGGGCTTGGCGGGGGCCCCCTACATGGAGGAAGCCGATCTCCTCGGCGCCTACCTGCTCTACTACTGGCCCGTCTCCTACCTTGAAACCGCCCTCGCCCTCGCCACCCTCGGCCGAAGGCCCGCGGCCGCACGGGTCCTCGACCTCGGCTCGGGACCGGGCCCCGCCGCCGCCGCCTTCGCCGACTCCGGCGCCGACGAACTCGTCCTCGTCGACGGGAGCGGCCGCGCCCTCGAACTCGCCGCGCGCCTTCTCGCGCCCGCCGGAGCCTCGACCCACGAAGCCGGGCGCCCAAGCCTGACGACGCGGCGCCTCGACCTCCAAGCCTCCCCCGACCTCCCCGACGGTCCCTTCGACGCCGTCGTGATCGGCCACGCCGTCAACGAGCTCTGGAAGGGCCAAGCCGACCGCCTCGAACGCCGCGAGGCCCTCCTGGCCGCCGCCCTCGATCGCCTGGCGCCAGCCGGCTTCCTCCTCGTCCTCGAACCGGCCCTCCTCCTCACGAGCCGCGAGGCCCTGACGCTCCGCGACCGCCTGGCCTCGCGCGGAGCCCCCGTCCTCGGCCCCTGCCTGCGCCAGGGCCCCTGCCCCGCCCTGCGGGCCGGCCCCGGCCAGACCTGCCACGGAGAATACCCCTGGTCGCCGCCCGAACCCGTCGCCGGCCTCGCCGCCCGCGCGGGCCTCGACCGCGTCTCCGTGAAGGCCACCTGGTTCGCCCTCGGCAAGCCCGGGGCCGGCGGCGGACGGGTCGGCGCGTTGGGCGACACCGCCGCGGCCGCCGCCCCGCCGCCGGAAGCCGCGGCGCCGGACGCGGGCGGCCCCGGCTTCCCCGAAGCCCTCGTCGTCAGCGAGCCCATGCTCAACAAGGCGGGCCGGATCCGGTACCAGGTCTGCGGCGCCGAGGGCCGCCGCGCGGTCTCCGCCGCCAAGGACGACGAGAAGGCCCGCGCCGCCGGCTTCTTCGGCCTCGGCCGCTACGACCGCATCCGCTTGAGCCGCGCGGAGCCGCGCGGCGCCGGGCCGGAGGTCGCCGCCGGCGAGGCGCGGCCCCTCGGCTTCGGCCCCGGCACCGTCCTCGACATCCTCGACCGGGCGCCGACGATATGAACCGGGAACTGCTTCGCGCCTCCATCGAGGCGAACTGCGAGATGGACTTCGCCCGCTCCGGCGGCCCCGGCGGCCAAAACGTCAACAAGGTCAACTCCAAGGTCGTCGCCCGCGTCCTCCTCGAGCGCCTCGAGGGGCTCTCGGAAGCGGAACTGGCGCGGGCGCGCGAACTCCTGGCGACCCGGCTGACCGCCGCGGGGGAGCTCCTCGTCATCGCCGACGAGGAACGCGACCAACCCCGGAACCGCTCGGCGGCCCTGGACCGGCTCTTCGCCCTCCTGGCGGGGGCGGCCGCCATCCCCAAGAAACGCCGCCCCACCAAGCCGACCCGCGCCTCCAAGGAGCGCCGCCTCGAGGCCAAGCGAGGCCGCGGCGAAGACAAGCGGCTCCGTGGCCGCCCGCCCGCGGACTAAGGGCCGGCGCCCGCGATTGCCATTCCGGGCCGGCGCGGCTATAGTCGTGCCATGCCCGGCATCAGCCTCCGTCCCGACCGCGCGCGCCTCCGCCGCCCCCTCGTCGTCTCGGCCATCGGCTGGTCCGGCAGCGGCAAGACCAGCTTCCTCGAGCGGGTCGCCGCCGAATGCGCGTTCCGCGGCATCCCCTGCGCCGCCGCGAAAAGCACCCATCATCCCGGGAATTTCGAACCCGAGGGCAAGGACACCGCCCGCTATCGCCGGGCGGGCGCCGCCTCGGTCGCCTTCCTCGGTACCCGCGAGGGCGGCACGACTGTCCTTTTCAGGCCGACGCCCGCCGCGCCCGACCGTGACTTCCTGGCGGAACTCTTCCCCGGTTTTCCCCTCGTCCTGGCCGAAGGCCTCGAGGTGGAGGGCGCGCTGCGCCTCCTCGTCGCGGGGCCCGGTCTCGCCGAAGCGGAACAAAAGCGCCCCCTTTCCTGGGCGGATCTCGTCGTCACCGCCGATCCCGGCCTCGCCGCCCTCGCGACCCGCTCGAACGCGGCCGTCGTCGCGCCGGACGCGGCCGGAATTTTCGTCGATATGCTGGAGGAACTCATGGAACGCGATGTGATCGTCACCTGCGGGGGCCAGACCGTGCCCCTCAACCCCTTCGTCAAGGACATCGTCGCCAACACGGTGGCCGGTCTGATCGGGACCCTCAAGAAGACCGATTTGGACGAGGAAATCGTCGTCACGATCCGCAAGGCGGGGAAATAGGAGAAATTCGGCGAGCTCGGGCTCGCCGGACGTGGCGCGCCCTCTCCCTCGCGCTATAGTTTCTAGACAGAAGCGCACCGTCTCGAGGCGTTTCGGGAGAGTTGCGAATAATGAAAAAGCTTCGCGCCGTCCCCGGCAGGGAACCGCAGGTCAGCGACCTTCTCGACCATGCAAAGCCGGCCCGGGTGCTGGCCGAGGTCCGCGGCCTGTTCCGGGCCTGGTACCCCGCCGCGGGCTTCCGCCCGGTGGCCAAGGCCTTCGGGCTCACGCGGCGCCTCTACCTCGGCCGTTTCCCTGGCTACGGCCCCTGCCGGGTCGAGTACCACGACCTCTACCATACCTTCCAGGTGTTTTCCGCCACGGCCCGCCTCCTCGACGGCCTCCGCCTTTCCGGCAGGAGCCTCTCCGCCGAGGCTGCCGCCAACCTCCTCCTCGCGGCCCTCCTCCACGACGCGGGCTACATCCAGGACGCCGCCGACCGCGAGGGAACCGGCGCCAAGTTCACGAAGACCCACGTCGACCGCTCCGCCGTCTTCGTCCGGCGGGAGGCCGAAGCCTTCGGCCTCGCGCCCGCGCGCTCAGCCGCCGTCGGGCGCATCATCCTCGGCACCGACCTGGCCCGCCCCTGGGCCGGCATCGCCTTCGCGGATCCCGAGGAAGCCTTCGTCGCCTCGGTTCTCGCCGCGGCCGACCTCCTCGGCCAGATGTCGGACCGCGCCTACCTCGAGCGACTGCTCTTCCTCTACTACGAGTTCCGCGAAGCGGGCATCGAAGGCTATGCGACCGCCTTCGACGTCCTCAAGAAAACCGCCGGTTTTTACGCTCTCGTGAAGGCCCGGCTGGACGGCCCCTTGGGCGGCGCCTCCTCCTTCGCGAGACTCCACTTCGCCAAGCGTTTCGGCCTCGACGCCGATCTCTATCGCCAGGCCATCGACCGGCAAATGGCCTACCTCGAGGGCATCATGGCCGACGACAAGACCAATTTCCGCCGCAAGCTCCACCGTCTCGACCTCGAAGGAATCGAGCGCGAGCGGGCCTGAGCCCGAGACCAAGCCAGATCCCGGCCTCGGGCCCCGGGCCCCGGGCCCCGGGCCCCCGGCCGCCGAGGCCGGCGACGGGCCTGTCCTTTTCGCGTTTTTGCTGTATCCTTCGCGACATGGAACCAGACTCGGGCTTCGACGCCCTCGGCCTATCTCCCCCGCTCCTCGACTCCCTCAAGGCCGCCGGTCTCCGGGAGCCCTTCCCCGTGCAGACGGAGGCGATACCCCTCGTCCTGGCGCGCCGCGACCTCTTGGCCCGCGCGCCGACGGGCTCCGGCAAAACCATCGCCTTCGGCGCGCCCATCCTGCAAAACCTTCTCACCTCGGCCCGACGCACGGCCGCGGGCTCCGGCCGGAGCGGCACCCAGTCCCTCCGCGCCCTCGTCCTCGTTCCGACGCGGGAACTGGCGGCCCAGGTGGGCGAGGTCACGCTCCGGCTCGCCCGGCGCCTGCCCTTCCGGATCAAGGTCTGCGTCGCCGCCGGCGGCGTCTCCGTCAACCCGCAGATGATGGCCCTCCGCGGCGGCGCCGACTTCCTCGTCGCCACGCCGGGTCGCCTCCTCGACCTCGTCGGCCGCCACGCCGTCTCCCTCTCCGCGCTGGAGATCCTGGTCCTCGACGAGGCGGACCGCCTCCTCGATCTCGGCTTCCGCGACGAGCTCGACCGGATCCGGGTCCTCCTGCCCGCCGCGCGCCAAACCCTCCTCTTCTCCGCCACCTTCGACGCGGAGATAGAAACCCTCGCCGGCAAGCTGCTCCGCTCCCCCGTCCGGATCGAGGCCGCGGCGGCGCCACCCGAGCCGCGCGGCGCCGCCTCCGATGCTCGCGGCGGGGCGGAGACCGTCGTGGCCGCGTCGGGCGGCTCGGCGACCGAGTCCGGCGCGGCGGAGGCCGACACAAGCTCCCTCGAAGAGCGCGGCTACGCCGTCCCGAACGAGGAGAAGGGCCCCTTCCTCAGGCGGCTCATCGCCGAGCGCCCGGAGGAGCGCGTCCTCGTCTTCGTCTCCTCGAACCGGCGCGCCGACAACGTGACCCGCAAGCTCGCGAACAACGGCATCGGCGCCCTGGCCCTCCACGGCGACCTCTCCCAAGGCGCCAGGACCTCCGCCCTCGACTCCTTCAAGACGGGCAGGGTCCGCGTCCTCGTCGCGAGCGACCTCGCCTCCCGCGGCCTCGACATCCCCGCACTCGACCGCGTGGTCAACTATGAACTGCCGCGCTCTCCCCTCGACTACGTCCACCGCGTCGGCCGCACGGGCCGCGCCGGCCGGCCCGGCCTCGCCATCTCCCTCGTCTCCCCGGAGGAGGAAGCCATGTGGCGCCTCATCGGCAAGCGCCGCGGCAGGCGGATCGAGCTCGTGCCCTGGAAGGCGGAGGACTAGCCGGCCGGACAAGGCTCAATAGGGCTTGAGTCCTTTGGACGCGAAGGCCGCCATGGCCACCTTGAGCCATTCGGCCAAGCCGGGGGCGAGCTTTTCGTAGGTGGCCCTGAACCGCTCGTCCTCCACATACATGGCGCCGAGCCCCTTGAATATCTCCGGAGTCGGCTCGTAGAAATGGCGGAGCTGGTCGGCCTTTTTCGCCATCAGGCCCATGGCCTCGGGGCTTTCGGGTCCGACGCCCGCCTTGA
>JAEUJG010000613.1 GCA_016794765.1 Spirochaetaceae bacterium
GAGCTTTCCTTCTCCGTAGGTCCCGCCGGCACCGGCAAGACCTACCTGGCCGTCGCGTGGGCCCTCCGCGAACTCCTGACCAAGTCGCGCCGCAAGCTCATCCTGACGCGGCCCGTCGTCGAGGCCGGCGAAAGCCTCGGCTTCCTCCCCGGCGACCTCGTCCAGAAAATCAGCCCCTACCTGCGCCCCCTCTACGACGCGATGGAGTCCCTCGTTCCCTTCGAAATCATCCGCCGGCTCGAAGAGAGCCGCGCCATCGAAATAGCTCCCCTCGCGTACATGCGCGGGAGGAGCCTCGCGAACTGCGTCGTCATCCTCGACGAGGCGCAGAATACGACCAAGGAGCAGATGAAGATGTTCCTCACCCGGCTCGGCGAAAACAGCAAGGCCGTGGTGACGGGCGACGTCACCCAGATCGACCTCCCGCGCAAATCGGAATCCGGACTCGTCCACGCCCTCGGCCTCCTCTCGGGCGTCGACGGCGTGTTCGTTTCCCGGCTCGATTCGCGGGACGTGGTCCGGAGCGCCCTCGTCCGGAGGATCATCGAAGCCTATGAATCCGAATAAAACCTTCACCGGGACCCTCCGCGCCGCCCTCCTTTCGGCCTTCCCGGCCGACCGGCGCGGCGACCGGAGCCTTTCCTTCGCCGTGGCGGCCCTTTTCGGCGTCGGGCTCCTCCTGGTCCTCTTCCTGGGGCCGGGCGCCGCGATTTCGCGCAACGCCCTGGACGAGATCGAGGTGGGGCGGGTCGCCGAGCGCGACATCGTCGCCGACCGGGAGCTCTCCTTCGTGGACGACCGGGCGACCTCCCTGCGCCTGGAGGCGGAGGAGCGCCTCGTCCTTCCGATCTACGTCGTCGACGAAAAGGTCGGCGCCGCGGCCATCGAGCGCTTCCGCGTCTTCCAGGACCTCCTGACCTCCCTGGCCGCCAAGAAGTACGCGGAGGACAGCCTTTACCTCAAGGTGCAGAGCGAGTTTCCCGGCCTTCTCGACAAGGAATCCGTCGTCGCCCTGGCGCGCTTCCCCCTGCGGGCCCAGGCCTTCTCGCACGCGGACGCCGTCCTGCGACGAGTCCTCGAGCGGGGCGTCGCGGCGCCTCCCTCCACCGGCCTCGAGCGCTACAACCCCGACTACGTCGAGCTCCGCCGCTGGCGCGACGGCCGGCTCGAGTACGAGGAAATTCCCGCCGGCAGGCTTTCCACCCTGAAGTCCGCCGGCGCCGCCCTCGAGGACGAGATCGCGGCCAGACGCCTTTCCCGGCCCCTGTCCACCTTCGTCGCCGAGCTCGCGCGGAGCTTCCTCGTGGAGAACGCCTTCTTCGACGCCGACCAGAGCGCCCGGCGCCTCGAGTCCGTCAAGAAGCGGGTGGATCCCGTCGTCCGCACCATCGCCCGGGGCGAGCGCCTCGTGCGCAAGGGTTTCATCATCTCCGAGAGCGACTATTCGAAACTCGCCGCCGCCAAGGCCGCCGTGGCGCGCGCCGATTGGGGCCGCATCGCCGGCGACGCCGGCTTCTACATGGTCGTCTTCGCGCTGGCGCTTCTCCTCCTCGGGCCGGCCGTCTCCGGCGCCGCGCTCAAGAAGGGGGAAGTCCTCCTGGCGGCCCTGGGCGCCCTCCTCTATCTGTTGGCGGCCCTGGCCATCCACCGCTACGCGGGCCTCGCGCGCGCCATCGACCTCGCCCTCCTCCTGCCGACGGCCCTCTTCGCGATGCTCTTCGCCATCATCGCCGGGCAACGCTTCGCCCTGCTCTACGGCCTCGTGCTCTCGCTCCTTTGCCTCCTGGCCTCCGGCTTCGACGCGCGGCCCTTCGCCCTGTCCTTCCTGGCGGCGGCGGCGGGCGCCTTCGCCGTGCGCCAGGCCGGCTCCCGCATCGAACTCGTCCGCGCGGGCGCCCTGCTCGCCCTCCTCGAGGCGGGCGCCGCCGCCCTCCTGGCGGCCCCCGACGCGCACCGCGCCGTCGAGGTCCTGGCGCCCGCCGCCCTCGGCGGCGTCAACGGCTTCCTCTGCGGCGTTCTCACGCTCGGCTTCCTGCCGGTCATCGAGCAGGCGCTCAACGCGCCGACCCGCTTCCGGTTGATGGAGCTGTCCGACCTCAACGCGCCGATCCTGAAGCGCCTCCTCACCGTGGCCCCCGGCACCTACAGCCATTCGGTCACCGTGGCCCACCTGGCCGAGTCGGCCTGCCGGGAGATCGGGGCCGATCCCCTCCTCGCGCGGGTCGGCGCCTATTACCACGACATCGGCAAGATCGAACAGCCGGAGTATTTCGTGGAGAACCAGTCGGGCTACAACAAGCACGACGAGCTCAATCCCCGCCTCTCCGCGACGGTGATCCGGAGCCACGTGAAGCTCGGCGTGGAGAAGGCCCGCGCCCTCGGCCTCCCCGAGGAGGTGGTCGACATCGTGGCCCAGCACCACGGCAACGGCCTCATAACCTGGTTCTTCCACCAGGCGTCCAAGGAAGAGGCCGAGGCCAAGGCGGAGGACTTCAGCTACCCGGGCCAGCCGCCCTCCGGCCGGGAGGCCGCCGTCGTCATGCTCGCCGACACCGTGGAGGCTGCGACGCGGACCCTCAAGAAGCCGACCCTGGCGCGCCTCGACCAGGCCATCAAGGACCTCGTCATGGACAAGGTCAAGCAGGGCCAGCTCGACCGCTCGGACCTCACCTTCCGGGACCTGGAGACGATCCGCAACACCTTCGCGCGGATCCTCGCGGGGCACTTCCACTCGCGCATAGAATACCCTAAGCTCGTCAGGGAGGCGCGCGATGAACGAAGTTGAGATCTCCCTCGAAGGTGTCGAGGACCTGCCCTGGATCGAGGCCCTGCGGGGCTTCGCCCTCCTCGCGCTCGACGCGCTCGGCAAGTCCGACTGGGATCTCTCCATCCTCTTTTGCGACGACGCTTTCATCCGCGGCCTCAACCGCCAATACCGCGACAAGGACGAGCCGACCGACGTCCTCTCCTTCGAGCAGGGCGACCGCTACCGGGATCCGGAAGGGGTGGAGCGCTTGCTGGCCGGGGACATCGTGATCTCCCTCGGCGGCCTCGAGCGCAACGTCGCCGAGTTCGGCGTGGGCGCCGACGAGGAGCTGAAGCGTCTGGTCGTCCACGGCATCCTCCACCTTTCCGGGATGGACCACGCGGACAACGATCCCGCGCAACCCATGCTCCGCGCGCAGGAGGAGCTCCTGGCCACCCTGCCCGCGGCGAGGATCCTATGACGAACGAAGGCTTCATCCAGCGGCTCCGCCGCCTGGGCAAGGACCGCGCCAAGGCCGCCACGGCGGCCGGCGCCCGCGACGAGGGCGAAGAGGCCCGCGCCGAGCGCCGCGAGATGATCAAGGGCGTCCAGGAGCTCGCCGAGACGACGGTGAAGGAAGTGATGGTCCCCCGGATCGACACGGTCTTCATCCCCCTCGACTGCGGCCGCGAGGAGCTTTTCGAGACGGTCGGCTCGACGGGCCACTCCCGTTTCCCCGTCTACCGCGGGAACATCGACGAGGTGGTCGGCATCCTCTACGCGAAGGACCTGCTGCGCTCCCTCGTGCGCGGCGACGAGGTTTCCCTGTCCGAGCTCGTCCGCAAGCCCTTCTTCGTCCCCGAATCCAAGCGCATCGACTCCCTCCTCCGGGAGATGAAGCGCCGCCGCGTCCACATCGCCGTGGCGGTGGACGAATACGGCGGGGTCTCCGGCATCGTCTGCCTCGAGGACATCATCGAGGAGATCGTCGGCGAGATCCAGGACGAGTTCGACGACGAGCACGAGGCCCTGGTCAAGCTCGGCGACAACGCCTGGCTCTGCGACGCCCGCGCCGACCTCGACGACCTCAACGAAAAGCTCGCCTTGGACCTGCCCGCCGACGATTTCGAAACCTTGGGCGGCTATGTCTTCGACCTCTTCGGCCGCATTCCCGCCCGCGGGGAGCGCATCGTCGCCGGCGGTCTCGAGTTCGCCGTCCAGGACATGGAAGGGAACCGCATAACGCAGATAAAGATCCAGCGCCGGCCTCCCGAGGATATCTAGCATGGAGCACCATCGCGCCCGGCGCCCCGCCGCGGCCTCCGCCGCCCTTCGGGGCCTCCTCTGCCTCTTCCTGGCCCTCGCCGCCGCGGCGCCGGCCCTGGCCGCCGCCGAGCCGGGCGCCCGCGAGTATTTCGCCGCGGCCGAGGCCAAGCGCTTCTCCGAGGATTGGTACGGCGCCGTCGAGGACTACCTCGCCGCCCTGGCCAAAAACCCCGCCTATTCCGAGGCCCTCTTCGGCCTCGCCGAGTGCTATTACGTCCTCGAGGAATACGACCAGGCCCTCGCCTACGCCAGGAAAGCCGCGCCCCTGCGCCGCGCCGATCCCGCCCTCAAGGACCTCGAGGGCTTCATCCGCTTGGCCCTCGGCGACCTCGCGGGCGCCCGCGCCCTTTTCGCCGCCGTGCTCGCCGAACTGCCGAACGACCTCGACGCCCGCTTCGGCCTTACCCTCCTCGACCTGGCCGCCGGCAAGAAAACCGACGCCCGCCTCCGCCTCGAGGAGAGCCTCAGGCTATCGCCGGAGAACGCCCGCGCCCTCCTGTCCCTCGCCCTCGTCGCCCAGGACCAAGGCAAGGCGGAGGAAGGTCGCGCCCTCGTGGAGAAGGCCCTGCGCTTCCACGGCGAGGAGCCCCGCGTCCAGTTCACGGCCGCCCGGCTCGCCGCGGCCGAGGGCGACCGCGACCGCGCCGTCTTCCACGCCAGGAACGCCCTTGCGGTCCGTCCCGACTACGCGGACGCCCGGCGCCTCCTCGCCGGCCTCATGTACGAGGCCGCCTCCTACGAGGAATCCGCCGCCCTGATGCGCGAGGCCGTCGCAGCCAACCGCAAGGACGCGGCGGCCTGGTTCACCCTCGGCCTGGCCCAGGCCGGCGCCGGCCGCCCGGAGGAGGCGATCTACAGCCTTCGCCAGGCCGTGAGCCTCAAGCCGGACGACGAGGTCGCCCGCATCGCCCTCGAGAACGTCGTGATGGACTCGCGCCCCCTCGAGGACCCTTCCCGCGAGAGCTACGCCGACTGGCACATCAAGCGCGGCGCCGAGGCCGAGGAACGCAGCCTCTACGACCAGGCCCTCTTCGAGTATCGCCGCGGCCTCCGCGTCTATCCGTATTCCAAGAAGGGGAGGGTGCTCTTCGCCGAGCTCCTCCGCAAGCGCGGCCTGCCCGCCAAGCAGCTTGCCGAGCTCAAGGTGGTGAAGGACATCGGCAAGGCCGACGCGGGCGTCCTCGACGCCATCGAAATCTACGACAGCCTGCTCGAGGACTCGGTCTCCCGGCTCTGGGGCGTCGACCAGTACGCCCTGCAGAAGCGGCCCTACCGCGTCGCCTTCTTCGCCCTGCCCGAGCGCGGCGAAGGGGCGCACACGGCCGGCTCCGCCATCCTCCTCCGCTATCTCGCCGACCTCCTCGCCGCCTCCTCGCGGCTCGCCGTGCTCCAGCTCGAGCCGCGCGTCGCCAATCCCGCGGAGGCCTTCCGCCGCGCCCGCGAGGCCGAGGCCGACTATTACGTCCTCTTCCGCGCCCGCGAGAGCGACCGCGACCTGGAGCTCCAGGCCGAACTCCGCGTCGCGCGCACCGGCAGCCCCGCCGGGAACTATCGCGCCTATCGCAGCGGCAACGACCGGGTCAAGAACACGGCGGCCCGCCTAGCCTCCCTCCTCGAATCCGCCCTCGAGCCCAAGGGTTCGGTGCTCCGCCGGAGCCAGGACCGCGCCCTCGCCGACCTCGGCGCCGCCGACGGCTTCAAGGCCGGGGACAAGCTCCTCGTCGTGAAACGGGGCAGCCTGGACGTGAAACCCGAGGGCCTCGGGCCCGCCTATCCTCCGGGCGCCGTCGTCGGCGAGCTGACGCTTGTCCGCGTCGACGAGGAAGTGGCCGAGGGTACCCTCAAGAGCTCGGGCTTCTTCGACACGATCAACACGGGTGACGAGCTTGTCATCCTGCCGCCGCCTCCCGCGGCCGCGACTTCCGCCGGAAAGCCGGCGGGCGCCGCGAAGCCGCCTGCAGCCGCGACGGCCACGGGCGCTGCCAGCGTCGCCGCTGAGCCGCAGTGGCCCGGGCTGTTCTTTGCGGTGCGGCGCCTGCGCTGATTTATAAGCCGACCCAACGGGCTACGAGGATCCTCTATCGTTTCAAAAAACGATACTTTTCCTTGTCTGTCCGCAAAATGACGCAAAAATGTTTTGAAATGCGAAACATTGTTTCGGATATGCCCTTTTGTCCTTGCCTGTTTCAATAAGTCGGTATAGAATTAGTCAGCGAGTCGGAGCCACTCCGGTTCGCGAAAATCTATCTCTTCTTCGCATGCACTGAAAAAGGAGGGCATGATGAACGCCTATATCAAGCAGGTCCTTGACGACCTCAAGGCTCGCAATCCCTGGGAGACCGAGTTCCTCCAGGCGGCCGAGGAAGTCCTCGAGTCCATCGCCCCGCTCATCGAGGCGGAGCCCAAGTACAAGCAGCAGCGCATCCTCGAGCGCATCGTCGATCCCGAGCGCACGGTCATGTTCCGTGTTCCCTGGATGGACGACAAGGGCGAGTACCACGTCAACCGCGGCTACCGCGTCCAGTTCAACAGCGCCATCGGCCCCTACAAGGGCGGCATCCGCTTCCACCCGAAGGTTCAGCTCTCCACCCTCAAGTTCCTCGGCTTCGAGCAGATCTTCAAGAACTCCCTCACCGGTCTCCCCATGGGCGGCGGCAAGGGCGGTTCCGACTTCGACCCGAACGGCAAGAGCGACAACGAGATCATGCGCTTCTGCCAGAGCTTCATGACCGAGCTCTGCAAGCACGTCGGTCCCGACACGGACGTCCCCGCGGGCGACATCGGCGTCGGCGGCCGCGAAGTCGGCTACATGTTCGGCCAGTACAAGCGCATCCGCAACGAGTTCACCGGCGTCCTGACCGGCAAGGGCATCACCTTCGGCGGCTCCCTCATCCGCCCCGAGGCCACCGGCTTCGGCGCCGTCTACTTCGCCGAGGAGATGCTCAAGCTCAAGAACGACAGCCTGACCGGCAAGACGGTCTCCGTCTCCGGCTTCGGCAACGTCGCCTGGGGCGCCTGCATCAAGGCCAGCCAGCTCGGCGCCAAGGTCGTCACGATCTCCGGTCCGGACGGCTACGTCTTCGATCCGGACGGCATCGGCACCCAGGAGAAGTGGGACTACCTCAACGAGATGCTCGTCATCGACCGCAACAAGGTCGAGACTTACGCCAAGCGCTTCCCCAACGCGAAGTTCTTCGCCGGCAAGAAGCCCTGGGAGCAGAAGGTCGACATCGCCATGCCCTGCGCCATCCAGAACGAGCTCAACGGCGAGGACGCCAAGATCCTCCTCGCGAACGGCGTCAAGATCGTCGTCGAGGTCTCGAACATGGGCTGCACCCCCGAGGCCTGGAAGCTCTTCATCGAGAAGAAGATCCCCTTCGCGCCCGGCAAGGCCGCGAACGCCGGCGGCGTCGCCACCTCCGGCCTCGAGATGAGCCAGAACTCCATGCGCCTCGCCTGGAGCGCCGAGGAGGTCGACAAGCGCCTCCACGACATCATGATCGCCATCCACAAGGCCTGCGTCGAAACCGCGAAGCAGTACGGCTTCGAGGGCAACTACGTCGTCGGCGGCAACATCGCCGGCTTCAAGAAGGTTGCCGACGCGATGATCGCCCAGGGCCTGGTCTGATCCTTTAGTCGAACCTGCTGCCGTGAGCAGCGGACGGGGCCGCCTTCGGGCGGCCCCGTTTTATTTTGCCCGCTCCGGACGGAAGGCCGAGAATCCTTGATGCTTAACAAATATGGGGCCAATCGAGTTAATAAAATATTTCTACATACTAAAGAGAGGCCTCCACGATTGATTCCGGGTCTTCTATCTACATAGTAAATATTAAAAGAAGCCAATACGAGCGTATGCTCCAGATTCTTTATTCGGTGTAGGGAATCCAACGCGGTTTGTACCAGCATGGCTTCGAGAAAAAACGCTGCCCGGGTGGCGAGTTTGAGGTGGAGGCGCAATGAAACTGTCAATCGGCTTGAAATTGATCCTGTCCTTCGCTGCCGTGCTGTTCATCACGGCCGTGATCGGTACGGTTTCCATCGTCCAGATCACCGCGATCGACAAGGCCGACACGTACATGTACGAAAAAGGCGCGGTGGCGCTCCAGCATCTCGGGGCGATCAACCAGAAAGTCAACCGGGCCCAGTGGCGGCTTCGAGACCTCATGCTGACGACCGACCATGCGCTCAACGAGAAGTACAAGACCGAGATCGCCGAATTGCGGAAGTCGGCGGCGGAGGACGCCAAGGAGCTTCAATCCCTGTTGGACACGGCGGAGGACAAGACGCTGTACTCCAACTACGCCGATGCGACGGCCGCCTTCACGCCGCTCTTCGACAAGATGATCGAACTTGCCGTCTCGAACCGGAACGATGAGGCGCTGGCCCTCCTCTACGGCGAAGCGGCGCCGCTTTTCGAGCGCCGCCTCAAGGCCTTGGACGAGCTTACCAACAACAAGACGGGCGACGCGAAAAGCATCTCCGACGCCAACACGGTCCTTGCCCTCGGCGCCCAGCGCCTCGTTCTCGCCCTCCTCGCGCTCGGCCTCGTCCTTTCCGCCGCGATCTCCCTCCTCATGGCCCGTTCCATATCGAACCCCATCGGCCAGGCGACCGCGATGGCTGGCATCATCGCCGACGGCGACCTGAGCCAGGACGTGCCCGAGGTCTTCCTGCGGCGCGGGGACGAGATCGGCGCCCTTGCCCGCGCCTTCGACGCGATGATAGGCAACTTGTCAGGGATCGTGCTCGGCATCCAGGGCGCGACGATGAGCGTCGCCTCCGGGAGTGAGCAGATCTCCTCCACCGCGCAGTCCATGAGCCAGGGCGCCACCGAGCAGGCCGCCGGCGCGGAGGAAGTCTCGAGCTCCGTCGAGGAGATGGCGGCGACCATCAAGCAGAACACGGACAACGCCCTCGCCACCGAGTCCATCGCGACCAAGGCGGCCAAGGACGCCGAGCGCGGCGGCGCGGCCGTCGGCGAGGCGGTCGGCGCGATGCAGGAGATCGCGGCCAAGATCGGCATCATCGAGGAGATCGCGCGCCAGACCAACCTCCTCGCGCTCAACGCCGCCATCGAGGCCGCGCGGGCGGGCGAGGCGGGCAAGGGCTTCGCCGTCGTCGCGAGCGAGGTCAGGAAGCTCGCCGAGCGCTCCCAGAAGGCCGCGGGCGAGATCACCCAGCTCTCGCGGGAGACCACCGGCAAGGCCCAGGCCGCCGGCGAGCTCATCAAGTCCATCGTCCCCGACATCAAGAAGACCTCGGACCTCATCCAGGAGATCGCATCCGCCTCGCGGGAGCAGAGCGTGGGGGCCGACCAGATCGGCAAGGCGATGATGCAGCTCGACAATGTCGTCCAGCAGAACGCGAGCGCGAGCGAGGAGATGGCCGGCATGGCGGAGGAGCTCTCCGGCCAGTCCGTGCAGCTGGAGAAGGCGGTTGCCTTCTTCACGCTGAAGCGGGGCGCCGGGACGGCCTCCGAAGCGGGCAGGGCGGCCGGCGCCGAGCCTGCGGCGCGCCCCGCCAAGCCCGCCGTCCAGGCCGCGACGCCCCGCGCCGCCCTGAGCGCCCCGAGGCCTGAAAACCGCGCGGCCGCGGTCCGGTCCCCGCGCGCGGCGCTCGCGGAGGGCGGCGCTTCGGCTTCAACCGCGCGGGACAGCTCGGCGCGGGGAATCGCCCCCGTCGCCTCCGCCAACGACGACGATTTCGAATCGTTCTAGCAAGGAGTTTCGCATGGGCGAACATGACGCGAGCCAATACCTGACCTTCGTCGTCGACGGGGAAAACTACGCCGTCGGCGTCTCCTCGGTGCGGGAGGTGCTGGAGCACACGAAGATCACCAAGCTTCCGCGCACCGCGGCCTTCATGAAGGGGATCATCAACCTGCGCGGCGCCGGAGTGCCCGTCATCGACCTCCGGCTCAAGTTCGGCCTGCCGGAGACGGCGGTCACCAAGGATACGAGCATCATCGTCCTGGAGGTCCGCGGCCGCGACGGCATCGTCGTGGTCGGGGCCCTGGCGGACGCGGTGCAGGAAGTCATCGACCTCGACTCCGCTGACATCGAACCCGCGCCGCGCTTCGGCTCGCGGCTGGCGGCCGAGTTCATCTCGGGCGTCGGCAAGAAGGACGAGCGCTTCGTGGTCATCCTGGACATCGACCGCATCTTCAACGCGGAGGAGTTCGCCGTACTCGCCGAGGAATCGGTGGCGGAAGGCGCCGCGCCGGCGATGTAGCCCGCGAACCCCGCGAGGGAAGCACCGGAAACGAACGAAGGCTGCCCGCGGGCAGCCTTCGTCGTATGTGCGGGGCCCGGCTCCATGCCGTCCCGCGCGGCTCCGCACGGGGCCGGGCGGAGCCTTTACTCCGCCCTTGGCCTGAGCCTGAGCTCCTTCAGGAGTTCCGGATCAAGCTCTTCCGGCGTCTCGAGGAGGGCGGGGTTTTCGACGAAGCGCTTCACGAGCTCCAGCGCCTTGCCCATATAGATGCCGTCGGCGATGCGGTCGTCGAAGGAATAGTTGATGCGGAGCAACTTCCGTTCCTCAACGCGGGGGCTGCCGTCGGGGGCGGCGGCGATCCGGTTCTCGGAGCGCACCTTTCCGACGGCCATGAAGACCGGGCAGGTGCCGCGCTCGAAGAGGTGGTGGAAGGGCGGATCGAGGCCGAAGGAGCCGACGTTCGCCAGGAAGATGGAGCTCCACATCGGGTCGCTCTCCGTCACCGCGTAGGGGAGGAGGTTGTGGGCGTCGAGCCGGTTGTAGGCGAAGTTGACGAGGCTGAGGAGGAAGGACGGCAGCTTCATCACCGCGTCCACGATCTTTTCGTTGTCGTGACCGTCCTCGGAAATGCCCTTCTTGACCTGTTCGCGCACCTTCCGGGCGGTCGTCGCGAGGGTCTCGTCGGGGTCGAAGGCCATCTTGATGTTGACCTCCTTGCCGTCGTCGGAGAGCTCCTTCTTCGCGACGAAGGAGAGGAGGATCTGGTTGCGCTGGTAATAGCGCTTGCCCGCGATGAAGCGGTTGATCCTGGGGCGGAGGGCCACGGCGCGCGCGGCAGCGCAGAGCACCACCTCGAAGAGGGTCAGGATGTGTCCTTCCTCGCGCATGTGCAGCTTGTTGTATTTCTTGATGAAGGCCAGGGTCTCCGTGACGTCGAAGTCTTCCTGGTAATAGATGACCGAGCCCGTCTTGTCGGGCATGAGATAGGGCATGATCTTGGTGAAGGCCGGCAACTCCTTGATGGCCGTTCCGTCACGCCGCGTATTTTTGAGCACGCGAGTCCCCCTTGGGGCGGCGGTGTGCCGCGGGGACAGTATGTCGAAGGCCGCGCGGCTGGTCAATCGCGGAAGGACCGCCCGCGGGACGCCTTCGACGCCGGGCGCGAGTCAGCCGAGCTTGCGGGGCCGGCCGTGTCGCGATGGCCTTTTTAAAGCCGAATCCATTCGTTGTGCTTTCCGCTTCCTTTCTCCGCGCCGTCTCGGTATCATCGTGGGGTGATGGACCAGAACGACGCTCCGAAACGCCGCGGGCGCCCGCCCCGAGCGGCTCCCGCGCCCGGTCTCGACGCCGAGAGGGATTTCTCGGAACAGGTCGGGGCCCGGGCTTTCTTCCGGCTCTCCGGAGCAGCCGGCGACTATCGGCTCGATCTCGTCGACGGCCGCGGCAAGCCCGTCGCAGCGGACTATCGCCGCTTCGGCGCCCAGGAGAGGGCGGCGGTCCGCGAGTTCGCGGCCCGCCTCGCGGAGGAGGCTGACCGCATACGATGGGATTCCGGCGAAGCGCTCGCCCCCGACGATCGGACCGTCTCCGCGGATCCGAGCCTCCTCGAGGCGGCCGGCGCGGCGGAGATGCTCGTCGACGAGGAGCTTCGCCCCCTCGAACTGGTATCAGGCGAGCGGAGCCTCGTCCTCGCGATCGAGGAGGCCGGCCCCGGCGTGCTTCGCGCGCGGCTCGGCATCGAAGAGGGTGCCGATGCGGCCGACGCGGCCGATGCGGCGGAGGCTTCGGCGCGGCCGCGCGTCGTCTCCCCGCGCCACGCCACCCTGGCGGGAAGGCTCTACTCCCTCCGCGAGCTCGGCCCCGAATGGCGCGCGGCGGCGGAACTCGCCTCCTCCTTCCGGACGGAGTCCTTGCCGGTGTTCCTGTCCCTCGCGCTCTCCCGCTTCTCCAATCTCGAGCTCCGCTGCGGGGGCTACGTCGCGATGTCGGCGCCCTCCCGCGTGGCCAGGCCGGCCCTCGTCTTCAGCGATGTGGACGAGTACGGCTATCTGCATGTCCGGCCCGTTTCCTCCCTCGAACCCTATCCTCCCGGCTTCTTCGAGGACAACGAGATCACCAAGATCGCGGAAATCGACGAGGAGGAGAAACGCCTCCTCGTGTCCGAACTCCTCTTCCCCGTCTTCGCCGACGAGGAGTTCCGCCGCATCCTCGCCGCCAAGGGCAAGGCCGCCAAGCAGGCCGTCTTCGAGGAATCCGGCTTCTTCATCCTGGCTCCCGACTTCGCCGCAAGCTTCCTGTCGGAGTCCCTTTCCGAGCTCATGCGCGGCTTCGTCCTCTACGAATCGGAACGTCTCGCCAGCTTCAAGCTGAAGCCGGTCCGGCCCAAGCTCAAGCTCAACCTGCCCTCGGGCATCGACTTCCTCTCGGGCCGGATCGACGTGGAGATCGACGGCGAGACCTTCCCCTACTCGGGCTTCCTGGAGGAGTACCGCAAGGCCTCCTTCGTGACCCTCTCCGACGGGACGCGCGCCTATCCAGACCGCCGCGAGATGGCGCGCCTGGAGCGCCTCATCAAGGTGACCTCCGGCGGGGACGCCGGCGTCTCCTTTTTCGACTATCCCGTCCTGGCCCGCGGCGAGGGGGTCGAGGCGGAGGGAGAGGCCTGGAAGCGGCCCGAATCCTTCTACCGCGGCTTCAACGGCATCGCCCAACGCGAAGCTTCCTTCGCGGTCGAGGGCGCCGCGCTCCGGCCCTACCAGGAATACGGCGTCCGCTGGATGGACTACCTCCGGGAACATTCGCTCTCCGGCTGCCTCGCCGACGAGATGGGCCTCGGCAAGACGATCCAGACCATCGCCCTGCTCCGCAGTCTCTACGCGAGGGGCGAGCGCCGGCCGAGCCTCGTCGTGATGCCCAAGTCCCTCCTCTTCAACTGGAAAAACGAGCTCGCCCGCTTCGCCCCCGAGCTCGGGGTCCTCGTGCACTACGGCACGGAGCGCGACGCGGCCCTCTTGCCGGGAGCGCAGGTCATCCTCACGAGCTACGCGGTGCTCCGCATCGATTTCGAGGCCTTCTCCGGGATCGAGTACTGCCATCTCGTCCTCGACGAGGCCCAGGCCGTCAAGAACGCGGTTACGAAGACGAACAAGGCCGTCCGCGGCCTCCAGGCCGCCCATCGCCTGGCCCTGAGCGGCACGCCCGTCGAGAACGACCTTGGCGAGCTCCACGCGCTCTTCGGCTTCCTCAATCCCGGCATGTTCGAGTCCGAATCGGACTTTTCCAAGCGCTACCTCCGCCCCATCCAGGAGCGCGGCGACGAGCTGGCGCTCCGCGACCTCAAGGCCCGCGTCTATCCCTTCATCCTTCGTCGCCTCAAGCGCGAGGTCCTGCCCGAGCTGCCGGAGAAGACCGAGCAGGTCGTCTACGTCGAACTCGAGAGCGACCACCTCGCCTTCTACCACCGGCGCCGCATGGAGCTCAAGGCGGAGATCGACGCGGCCCTCGGCTCGGGCAGCCCCGCCGAGTTCGCCAAGGCCCGCTTCCGCATCCTCCAGGCCCTGACCGAGCTCCGGCGAATCGCGAGCGTGCCCGAGGCCGAGGGCGCGCCCGTCGCCGTCTCGGCCAAGCGGGAGTATCTCAAGGAGGCGGTCGCGGAGATCGTCGAGAACGGCCACAAGTGCCTCGTTTTCGCGAACTACCTCGCCGCCGTGGACGCTGTCTCCGAAGACCTGGGCGCCCTGGGCCTGGACAACCTCGTGATGACGGGCGCGACGGTCGACCGCGCCTCGCTCGTGCGGCGCTTCCAGTCGGACGCCTCGATCAAGGCCTTCATCATGACCCTCAAGACCGGCGGCCTCGGCCTCAATCTCACCGCGGCCGACTATGTCTTCATCTTCGATCCCTGGTGGAACCGCGGCGCCGAGGCCCAGGCGATCGACCGGACGCACCGCATGGGCCAGCGCAATCCCGTCTTCTGCTACCGCCTCATCGCCAAGGACACGATCGAGGAACGGATCCTCGAGCTCCAGGAACGGAAGGAGAGCCTCGTCTCCTCCCTCATCTCCTCGGACGCGGACGCGTACAAGGCCCTCGACGAGAACGACATCGCCTATCTTCTGGAGTAGCCGATGAGCAAGCAACAAACCCTGCCGGGACTCGCGGATGGGCGCGCGTCCGCCGCCCTCGCCCTCGCGGAGAGCCTCGCCCCGCTCTCCGCGGAGACCCTCGCGGCCGCCTACGCGTCCCTGTTCGGCGCCCGGCCCGAACGCGGCGCGAAGGCCGCCCTGCTCGCGGCCTTCGCGGGACGGCTTGTCGCCGAGACCGAGGAGGGGCCCGCGGCCTTCCTTGAACGGTTGCCGCCCCTCCTGCGCGAAGCCCTCGAGCTCGGCGTCTTCCGGAGTTACGTCGACATCGGCGAGCTCGAGCGGAGGCACGGGCTCAAGATCCTCGGGAAGCGCCGCGAATACGGCTACCACGAGATCCTCCATCTCGAGCCGGCGGCGCGTCTCGGCGTCTTCGGCCTCATCGATCCGGACACCATCCGCCTCTTGGATCCCCTGCGCGCCTTTTTCGCCGGGATTTTTCCGAAACCCGCGGGATGGACGCCCGCGCCCTCGCCCGAACCGGCCGGAGCCCGCTACGCGGCCGACGGGGCGATAGGCGACATCCTTCCCCTCGCCCTCAGGGCCCTCGACGCGCGGGACCGCTACGCGATCGCGCGGAAGGGCTTCCGGAAACGCGAGGCCAAGGCCTTCGAGGCCGAGTGCGGCCTCGCGCCCTTCCCGGTCGCCGCCGCCTACGGCCTCGAGGCCGGCGAGCTTCTCGCGCGCTTCCTCGCGGCCTTCGCCGCTCCGCCCGGAGAGCGGATGATCGATTCCCACGAGCGCCTCCGGCGCGCGGTCGCCGCCTTTTTCGACGCGGACCTGCCCCTGGACTTCGCCCATGAGAACCGGGGAATCCTCTTCGAATACCGCGGCCTCCTCGATCACCTGTCGAAAAAACAGGGCGGCGCGGCGAACTACCTCGGGGGCTATCCCCCGGTCCGCTCGACCTTCCGCGAATGCCTTTCCTTCGCCGCCTCGGGCGAATGGTACTCCGCGACGGCGCTCTTCGACGCGGCGGAGCTGCGTCGCCGGCCCCTTTTCATCCTGCCCGAGCTTTCGCGCGAGGGCTTCCTCAAGCTCACGGGCGAACGGCTCGAACTCGGGGACCGGATCTACGCGACGAAGGAATGGGTCACGAGCTTCGAGCCCTTCGGCCGCCTCCACCGCGACCTCGCGGACCTGCCGCTCTTCCGCGCCTACTGCTACCTCTTCGCGACTCTCGGCCTCCTCGAGATAGCCGAAGAGCCGGCACCCCTCCGCCTCGTGAGGAACGGCAAGCCCCGGGTCTTGAGCCCCTATGACGGCCTTTCCGCGCTCCGCGTCACGCCCCTCGGCGCCTGGATCCTCGGCCACCGTCCGGAGAGGCCCGCACGCGAGGAAAAACGCGGACTCATCCTCGTCGACCCCGATCTTCTCCTCCTCACGATGAAGGGCGACTCGCTCGAGCGGCGGGTTTTCCTCGAATCGATCGGCGCGCGGCTCGGAACCGAGCGTTACAAGGTTACGGAAGCGAGCTTCATCGCGGGCTGCGATTCACCCGAAAAAATCGAGGAGCGCATCCGCCGCTTCCACGAGCTCGTCTCGGGCGAGCCGCCCGCCCTCTGGAAATCCTTCTTCGCTCTGCTTCGGACCAAGAGCCGGATCTTCCTCGAGCCGGAGGCCGCGCTTCTCTTCAAGCTTCCGGCCGACGAGCGGATCCGGCGGCTTTTCGCCTCCGATCCCGAGCTCCGTTCCCTCGCGGGCAGGGTCGAAGGCGGATCGATCGTCGTGCGTCAGGCGGATTTCCCGCGGCTCGCGAAGGCGCTGTCGGCGCGCGGCTTCCATTGCCCCGAGCCGCGAAGGAAATAGGAGGCATCATGTTCTTCAACGAGCTCGTCGCGGCCTACGACCAGGCGCGCAGGGAGCGCAACGTCTTCCACGACCTGATGCGCTACCGGGTGCGCGAGGTCCTCCTCGTCGGCAGCCTCTACGATTCCTTCGTCGTCGAGTCCGACGGCGTCCTCACCGAGCAGATCTACGGCGAGTACTTCAAGCTGAACCTCAACACGGTGCCGCGCATAACCTGCGCCTACACCGACGAGGCGGCGCTCGGGCTCTTCCACGAGGCGCGCTTCGACATGGTCATCATCATGGCCGGCCTCGATTTCGAGCGGCCCCTCGCCCTGGCCAAGGCGATGAAGGCGGTCTGGCCGGGCATCCCCGTCCTCCTCCTCGTGACGAACAACACGGGGCTCCAGACCCTCGGCCCCGAGCGCCCCGCCCTGGCCGGCATCGACCGGGTCTTCGTCTGGAACGGCTATTCCAAGCTCTTCGTCGGCATGATCAAGTACGTCGAAGACCTGCACAACGTGGACCAGGACACGAGGAGCGGCCTCGTGCGCGTGATCCTCCTCATCGAGGACTCGGTCCGCTACTATTCGCGCTACCTGCCGGTCCTCTACAAGGTGATCCTCAAGCAGACCCAGGCCCTCATCGAAGAGGAGCAGGCCGTGGAGACCTACAAGCTCCTCCGCATCCGGGCCAGGCCCAAGGTCCTCCTCGCGTCGAGCTACGAGGAGGCGCTCTCCCTCTTCCAGCGCTACGAGCCCTACATCCTCGCGGTCATCTCCGACCTCCGCTTCCCGCGCGCGGGCTCCCTCGACCCCGAGGCGGGCTTCGAATTCCTCAGGATGGCCAAGGAGCGGATCGCCGACCTCCCCGTGATGATCCAGTCGAGCGAGATCGGCATCCGCGAGCGGGCCTACGCCCTCGGCGCCGCCTTCGCCGACAAGGAGTCGGAGTCGCTGGAGCACGAGCTCGCCGCCTTCCTCCAGGAGAACCTCGGCTTCGGTTCCTTCCGCTTCCGCGCCCCGCCCGCGGCCGGCTCCGACAGCCCCGACGGCGGGGCTGTCATCGCGGAGGCGCGCAACATGCGCGAGTTCATGGAGCTCCTCGACAAGGTGCCGCCGGAGACCCTCCTCATGCACGCGGGCCGCAACCACTTTTCCGCCTGGCTCCTGGCCCGCGGCGAGATCCAGTTCGCCAAGCTCCTCAAGAGCTACCGCGTCGACGACTTTTCCTCGGTCCAGGAGATCCGCGGCTTCATCCTCCGCGTCCTCCAGGGGGCGCGGCGCGACAAGTCTCGCGGCATGATCCCGAACTTCGACGAGTCGATGTGCCGCGACGAGAACTGCATGATGCGCATCAGCGACGGTTCGGTCGGCGGCAAGGGCCGCGGGCTCATCTTCATCCGGAGCCTCCTCGAACACCTCGATCTCAAGAACGACCTGCCCGGCCTCGAGGTGAAGATCCCGCTCACCGCCTTCGTCGGCATCGACGAATTCGAGCGCTTCCTCGAGATGAACGGCCTTTGGTCCTTCGCCTACTACGAAGCCTCGCCGGAGGAGACCCGCGCGCGCTTCCTGGCCGCGCCCCTCTCCCCGGAACTCGTGGAGCGGCTGACGCGCTTCCTCGACGTCGCGGAGCGGCCGCTGGCCGTGCGCTCCTCGGGCCTCTTCGAGGACATGCTCATGGTGCCCTTCTCCGGCATCTACGACACCTACGTGATCCCGAACGGCCACGCCGTCCTGGCGCGGCGCCTGGCCCAGCTTTGCGACGCCGTCAAGCTCATCTACGCGAGCCTCTTCTCGGCCAAGGCCCGCGCCTACTTCGACGCCGCCCGCTACAAGATCGAAGAGGAGCGGATGGCGATCGTCATCCAGGAGCTCGTCGGCACGCGGAGGGGACGCTGGTTCTACCCCCACGTCTCCGGCACGGCCCAGTCCTTCAACTACTACCCCGTCTCCTACGTGCGGCCCGAGGACGGCCTCTGCGTCTCCGCGCTCGGCCTCGGCTCCTACGTCGTGGAGGGCGGCGCCGCCCACCAGTTCTGCCCCAAGTGGCCCAAGCTCGACGTGGTCGCCCCCGAACGCTCCCGCGAGGCCTCCCAGCGGGAATTCCGCGCCCTCGACATGGAGCTCCTCGAGCCCGACCTTGCGCGCGGCGAGGACGCGGCGCTCGCCGACCTGCCCCTCCGCGAGGCCGAGGCCGATCCCAAGTTCCCCCTCCTCGCCTCGACCTACGACCTCGCGAACGACCGTCTCGTCCCCGGACTTCAGGCCAAGGGCCCGCGCTTCGTCGACCTCGCCAACCTTCTCAAGCACGAGGCCCTGCCCTTCGCCAAGGCGATCGACCTCGTCCTCGAGCTCGGCGCCCGTTCGATGGGCACGCCCGTGGAGATCGAGTACGCCCTCAATCTCGACGAGCCCTCGGGCACGCCGGCCCTCTACCTCCTCCAGCTCAAGCCCCTCATCAGGACGGAAGACCGCGTCGAGGTGGACATCGCGGAGGCGGCGCGGGAGGATTGCCTCATCGTCTCCGAGCGGAGCATGGGCAACGGCCGCGAGACCGGCGTAGCCGACGTGATCTGGGTCGATCCCGAGCGCTTCGACCGCGCCAGGACGATGGACATCGCCGCTGAGGTGGCGGAACTCGACCGCGCCCTCGGCGGGGCGGGACGGCGCTACCTTCTCCTCGGCCCGGGCCGCTGGGGCACCCGCGATCCCTGGCTCGGCGTGCCCGTCTCCTTCTCGCAGATCTCGCGGGCCCGCGTCATCGTCGAGGCCGACCTGCCCGGCTTCCGCGTCGAGTCCTCGCTCGGCAGCCATTTCTTCCACAACGTGACGAGCATGAACATCGGCTACCTCACCGTGCCCGCGAACGAAGGTCCCTCCTTCGTCGACTGGGCCTGGCTCGCCTCCTTCCCGCCGGAACGCCGCACGGCGCACTGCGTCTGGACGCGGCTCCCCGAGCCTCTCGAGATCCTCATGGACGGCCGGAAGAGCAAGGCGCTCGTGAGGAAGCGGCTTTGAGGCAGCAGGGGAAGGAGCCGTCCGCGGCGAGCCCGGAAAGCAGGGTCGCCGCGGGCCTGCTCGGGTTGATCGGCTTCAAGGAACGCACGCTCCGCCGCGTGCGCGCCGGCGGTAGCATCGTCGCCGCGCGGGTGACGCGGTCCGCGCCGAATGCCGCCTTCAGGGCGAAGTTTCGCGTCCTGGAATCGGTCGTCGACGGCCACGCGGTTTATTCGATCTTCCCGCGGGACACGGCGGCGCGGAACCCCGTCCTGTATCTTCATGGAGGCGCCTATTCCGCCGGATTCGTCAAGCAACACTGGGACCTGTTCGCCTTCCTGTGCGAGGACTGCGGCTGCGCCGTGGTCGCTCCGGATTATCCCTTGCCTCCCGAGGCGGACTGGACCCGGGCCTGGTCGATGGTCGAGCAGGTCTACGGCGGGCATTCGGGCCCCGAGGACGGCGCCGGTCCGATCCTCATGGGGGATTCGGCCGGAGGGGGCTTTGCGCTCTCCTTCGCGCAAGCGCTCGCGGCTTCCGGGGCGCCGCGACCCGCGAAGCTGATTCTCCTGTCCCCGTGGCTCGACCTCGGCTTGGGGAATCCCGCGATCGCCGAGGTGGTGGACCGGGATCCCTGCTTGAGCGTGGAAGCCTTGCGCATCTGTGGAAAACGCTGGGCCGGCGCGACCGATCCGGCCGACCCTCGCCTGAGTCCCCTTTACGGCTCCTTGGAGAGGCTGCCGCCGCTCGCCGTCTTCAGCGGCACCGCCGATGTCCTCAATCCGGACGCGAGGAAGCTCCACTCCATGCTGACGGAACGCGGCACGGCCCATGAGTACCATGAGTACGCCGACATGATGCACGTCTGGATGCTGTTTGATTTTCCCGAATCCAGGCGGGCCCGCGCCGAACTGGCCGCGGCGCTGCGGTAGACCCGCGGGAGCGGCCGAGGCCTGCGGAGTCCCGCAGCCCGCGCCCTGCGCCCTGCGCCCTGCGCCCGGCGCACGCCCGGGCTAGGAGCCGCCGAGGAGGAAGTCCAGCATGATCTCCGCCGTCTCCGCCGGCTTCTCGAGGTGGGGCGCGTGACCGCAGTCCTCCAAGCTCCGCAGGAGGGCCCCCGCGGGCAGGGCGGCGATGAATTTCGTCCAGTGTTGGTAAGGGAGGACGCGGTCCTCCTTGCCCCAGACGAGGAGGACCGGCGCCTCGACGGCGGCGAGATCGTCCAGGTCGGGCTCGCGGGCGATGATGCCGCCCGCGATCGTCTTGACGCCTTCTCGTCCGGCGCGGGTCGCCAGGGACGCCGCCGCGAAGGCGAGGATCTCCTCGGGGGCGCGCTCCCTGTCCTCGAAGACGCTGCCGTACTGGAACAATTCGTAATACCAGGGAATGTAGAGGAAGGCCGCCGCGTCGACGAAGAATCGCGACGAGGCGAGGGCCCTGACCCGGTCGCCGAATTCCTCCTTGAAGCCCGCGGGGTCGAGGAGGACGAGGGCCTCCACCGAATCGGGGTGGTCCGCGGCGTAGGCCGCCGCCAGGAAACCGCCGAGGGAATGCCCCGCCAGGGCGAAGCGCCCGAGGCCGAGTTCCCCGCCGAAGGCGTCGAGCCAGGCGACGAGGTTGGCCATCGTGCAGGCCGGGAGCGCTTCGGAAAGGCCCGCGCCGGGCCAGTCGGGCGCGACGACGCGATAGCCGGCCTCCACGAAGGGCGCCGCGATGGCCGCCGCCTCGAGTCCGGTGCCGCAGAAGCCGTGGAGGAAGACGAGGGTCGAGCGGGCGGCCGGATCGCCGAAGTCGAAGTAGTGCGTGAGCGCGGGGCCCGCCTGTACGAAGGCGCCGCCGCGCTCCTCGAAAAGGCGGGATCGCTCCTCGTCGAGGGGCCGTGCTTCCGCGGCCTCCTCCGCCGCCGGCGCCTGGCCGGCGGCCGCCGCGGCGAGACCCCAGGCGAAGATCAGCGCCAGGGTCCCCCGTTTGGTTCGCTTTCGTGATCCGCGAAGGATATTTTGCATTGTTTTCCCCGTTGTTCGATGCTTTTTTCCATCGATTCCCGGGCAAAAGCATAGCTCGGCCCGCGACGTTTTTCCGGTACTGGGCAGCGCCTCGGGACAATGCCGGACGCGGAAAGACAGGAAGGCCGCGGGGAGTCCGAGCTAGGCTCCGGGCATCCACGGTCGGGAGGCGACGCATGAACAAGGACCAGGAACGCGATGGGGAAACCGGGGAGCCGGGCGCGACGGAAGGCCTTCGGCGCTTCCTCGGTGACGGCGCCATCACGCGCCGCGATTTCCTGAACGGCGTGCTCGTGACGGCGGGCACCCTGGCGCTCCAGCCCTACATGGCGCGGGCCGAGGCGCTGGCCAAGGGCGCGGGCGACGCGGTATCCGGCGCGAGCCGGGCCGCCGACGCGGCGAGCCACGCCTCTGCCGGGGGCGGCCGCGACCACAGCGACGACGTGAAGCTTTGCCATGAGGTCTGGAAGGGCAGGAAGTACGACCTGCCGGCGCCCGAAAGCCACCTCTACGACTGCCTTGTCGTCGGCGGCGGCGTGAGCGGACTGACCGCGGCCTGGAAGCTCCGGAAGCTCGGGATCAAGGATGTCCTCGTTCTCGAGCGCACGCCGAAGTTCGGCGGTCTCGCGCGCGGCGAGGCGATCGGCGGCGTCACCTGCGGCATGGCCTCGGCCTACGCCTCTTTTCCCGA